>VGOH01000018.1 GCA_016875955.1 Chloroflexota bacterium | reverse complement strand
AAAGATGGCTATGTCTTCCCAGAAATACCTCCGGTCCGCCCGCGGCCCAACCCGATACCCTTTCAGCAATTTACCATCGCTCCAGCGCCTTACGGTGCTGGGGTGGACATCAAGTAAAAAAGCTACCTCTCCCGTAGTCAGCAAACTGTCTGCCCGCTGGTAATGCCTCACCGGCTACCATGCCTCTCGGCTTACGATTTCCGGGATAGCGCTATGGCCAAACCAGTGGAGGAACACTGCGTCCGGAGGGGCATCCCTGATAACCCTCTCCCTGACTTCGTCATATTTACCCTGATAGGCAGGCATTTGCTCCCCCCGCTCATCAAAGACCATAATCAGGTCATTCTTCATCCTGGCCACTGTTTTAAGCATCTTATTGCCATCTCCATTTTTCTATCTCTGCCGTTCTACTTCCATCTTAGACTCCGTATGATTAATTCCCCATAAAAGAGGCGTTGAAACTATGTTAAAATAATGGCGCCGCTTCCGGCCATTTCTAACCACGGCCAGCGCTGTGCTATACTAATCCTGAATCAGCCCGAAAAGGGAATTTTTATCTGGCAAGTGAGATGGCATGAGCAAACTTATTGATAGACTTATCCAGACCTCAGAAGCGGTTCCCCCGCCAATCGGCTTCCGCGCCGCCAAGACGGCCGCCTCCTCAAAACCCAGGATGGCGCTTATTGCCCGAATTGAGGTAACCGAAAGTGCCGCGCCGCTGGCAGGTTATGTTGCCAGCGCCGATGCTGTCATCATGGCACCAACCGGCGCAGGGAAGAAGACTATTCGCCCATCACCCGATACGGTCTGGGGGCTGTGGCCGGAAGGAAAAGGCCGCCAGCCGATAAAAGGCCCCGCCGGGGCTGGTGCCGACTTTGTTATCCTGCCCCTGAATTCAGCCTTTGACCTTCCGGGCATGGAGAAGCTGGGTAAAATCCTGCTCATTGAACCGTCTCTGGGTGAAGGCCTGATAAGAACGATAAACGAGCTACCCGCAGACGCGGCGCTGCTGGCCGAAGATGAAGAGGCAGCACCGGCTATTACCTGGCACCGGCTCATGCTGTGTCAGCGACTCGCCGAGCTTCTGGCCAAACCGCTGCTCGCCGCCGTGCCGGCGTCGGTTGGCCGCGATGGCCTCAAGGCCCTGTGGAAAGCCGGCGTGGACGGTGTGGTCATCACGGTAAAAGCCGGCGAGCAGGTTAAGAGACTGAAAGAACTGCGCCAGATAGTTGACCAGACGGATTTTCCAGCGCGCCCGCGGAAGCGGGTGACCGCCCTGCTGCCACGCATCGCTGAAGAATCAGACGCCGCCATCGCTGATGATGAGGAAGAAGAGGAGGAGGAAGAGTAGCCCTTTATCGGGACATTCTCAGGAGCCGGACTGGGCTTTCTGCCAGGACTTCCCCTCCGTGGTAATCGACGGGGCAATCACCATTTCCACTCCGTGCATTTCCCGAATCGTGGTCACCCCGCAGACGCCCATCGCGGTGCGAATGGCCCCCACAATGTTCTGACTGCCATCGGTGACTGACGTTGGCCCGAAGAGAATCTGCTCCAGAGCGCCGGTGGTGCCGACCTTGATTCGGGTGCCCCGGGGCAGCGCCGGATGGGGATGAGCCATACCCCAGTGATAGCCCAGCCCCGGCGCCTCTTTCGCCTGGGCGAAGATAGAGCCAAGCATCACGGCATCGGCACCGGCGGCCAGCGCCTTGCAGACATCGCCGCCCTTGCGGAAACCGCCATCAGTGATTATTGGCACGTACCGGCCCGTCTCGCGGTGGTACTGGTTCCTGGCCGCGGCGCAGTCAATGGTCGCCGTTACCTGAGGGACACCGACGCCGAGGACCTCCCTGGTGGTACAGGCTGCCCCCGGCCCAACGCCGACCAGCACTGCCGAGATACCGGTGCGCATCACTTCCAGACAGGCGCTGTAGCTGACGCAGTTGCCCACCACCACCGGCATTGAGACCATCTCCCGCAGCTCGGAGAAAATCAGGCCACGGTAACTTTTGGAAACGTGGCGCGCCGTGGTCACCGTTGACTGGACAAATAATATATCAGCACCGGCCTCGGCCGTTATCGGGGCGAAGCGTTTGGTGTTGGCCGGCGTTACCGAAACGGCGCAGGTGCCGCCCCGCTTCTTGATTTCCTGCACCCGCTCACCGATAAGGTTTTCCTTGATTGGTTGGGCATAGATTTCCTGCATCAGGCCGGTTATCTCGGACTGCGGCGCCCGCGCGATTCTGGCCAGCACCTCAGCCGGGTTCTGGTAACGCGTCTGCACTCCTTCAAGGTGCAGGACCGCCAGGCCGCCCATCTTGCTCAGCTGCACGGCCATATTGACATCGGTTACCGCATCCATCGCCGAGGCGATGATGGGCAGAGAGAAGGTGTAATTCTCTATGGTCAGGTCGATATTGGCCTGGTCGGGGTTAACCGTGACGTCTCCGGGGACGATGGCCACTTCATCAAAGCCGTAAGCCCGCCGCAGCTGTTTATACTGGGGACTTTCTGTCTTTTTGGACATCATTTGAATATCAACTATAACAAAAAGCCAAAGGGCAAGTCAAGAAATCCCGCCGCCATCTCAAAGCTAGACAGGCCATGAAGCGTAAGCTATAATACTTAAGTTGGGGACATTGAGCATTCATGCCTAATTTGTACGTCGTGGCAACTCCTATCGGCAACCTGGAAGACATCTCCCTGCGCGCCCTGCGCGTGCTGCGGGAAGTCAGGCTGATAGCCGCCGAAGATACGCGCAAGACCAAGCGCCTGTTGAAAACTTACGATATCCAGACGCCGATGACCAGTTACCACCAGCACAATGAAAAGGCCAAGCTTGATTACATTTTGAACTATCTGAAGGAAGGCGATGTGGCCCTGGTCTCCGAGGCCGGAATGCCCGGTGTATCCGACCCCGGCTATGAGCTTATCGGCGCCGCCAACCAGAGTGGTATCCCGGTCATCCCGGTGCCCGGACCGTCTGCGGTCATCACAGCACTGGTGGCCTCCGGACTGCCCACCGACCGCTTCCTCTACCTGGGCTTTCTTCCCCGCCGGGCCGCTGCCCGAAAGCAGGTTTTAGAGTCGGTGGCTCAGGAATCGGGGACCCTGGTTATCCTGGAAGCGCCGCACCGGCTGCGCCAGACACTGAATGACCTGCGGCTGGTCCTGGGCGACCGGCGGATGGCGGTCTGCCGTGAGCTCACCAAGCTGCACGAAGAAGTGTTCCGGGGGGCCATCAGCCAGGCTGCCGCCCGCTTCACCGAGCCCAGGGGTGAATTTACCCTGGTTATTGAAGGCATAAGAGACGTCGACAAACCAGTATTGAATAAAGACATAGAGAAACAGTTAGGTGACATGTATCAACGCCGTATCAAAGCCAGAGAAGCCATCGCCAGTGTAGCCGCCGAGACCGGCCTCTCCCGCCGCGAACTGTACCGGGCATGGCTGAAACTGGACAAGTCCTCGTCGGATAAACGGAGACCATGTCACAGTCTGGAGAGGAGCTAAAGCTATGCGTCGTGGGTGCATTTCGCTGGGAGAAGTTACCTGTGACCAGTGTCAGCGCAATATCCCCTACCCGGAGCGCTACCTTGTCGTCGATGAAAGGGACGGCATGGAAAACGAGGATGGGGAAACCAGGCGGTATTGCGTTGAATGCTGTCTGAAGAAAGGTTACGCCCAGTATAAAACGGAAAAGGGCGAGCAGGTACTGACCTTCCTTGAGTCCGGCGTTCCAGAAAGTGATTGAGGTTACCTGATGCCAGAGAAAATCCTGGTTGCCGTTGCCTGGCCCTATGCCAATGGTCCGCTCCACCTGGGGCATGTTGCCGGTGCCTATCTGCCCCCTGATATCTTTGCCCGCTACCACCGCACCAAAGGCAATGAGGTGCTGATGGTCTCCGGCTCTGACCAGCACGGCACACCCATCACCATCAAGGCCGAGCAGGAAGGCAAAAAACCGGTTGAAATCGCCACCAGGTACCACAAGCAATTCCTTGAGTGCTGGCAGAAGCTCGGCATCTCCTTTGACCTCTTCACCACCACCGGCACGGAAAACCATGCCCGGGTGACGCAGGCTATCTTCCTCACTCTGCTTGACCGCGGCTATATCTTCAAAAATACGCTAACGCAGCCGTACTGCCCCAAATGCCAGCGCTTCCTCGCCGACCGCTATGTTGAGGGGATATGCCCTTACTGCAAATCTCCCGGGGCGCGCGGCGACCAGTGCGAGGCGTGTGGCAAGCCCCTGAACCCCACCGAGCTCATTGAACCGGCGTGCCGCATCTGCAGCACCACCCCCGTCTTCCGTGACACCGAGCATTTCTTTCTGAGGCTGTCCGCCTTCAACGACCGCCTGCTGGACTGGGTGAGGCGGCAGCAACACTGGCGACCCAACGTGCTGAATTTCAGCCTGCGCTATCTTGAGGAGGGGCTAAAAGACCGGGCCATCACCCGCGATATAGACTGGGGGGTGGCCATACCCGTCTCCGGCTTTGAAGACAAGAGAATCTACGTCTGGTTTGAGGCCGTCATCGGCTACCTGTCCGCGGCCAAGGAATGGGCAGCCCGGCACGGCGATGGCGAAAAATGGCGCGATTTCTGGCAGAATCGCGCTGCCCGCAGCTACTATTTCATCGGCAAGGACAATATACCCTTCCACACCCTCATCTGGCCGGCAATGTTGATGGGCTACGGGGACAACCTGAACCTGCCCTATGATGTCCCGGCGAATGAATTTTTAACCATTGAAGGCAGGAAGCTCTCCACCAGCAAAAACTGGGCGGTCTGGCTGCCTGATTACCTCAAGCACTATGACCCCGACCCCCTGCGCTATCTCCTTTCCATCAATATGCCGGAGACATCAGATACCGATTTCTCCTGGCGCGAGCTCGTGCGCCGCAACAACGACGAGCTGGTGGCCACCTACGGCAACCTGGTGCACCGCGTGCTCACCTTTGTTTACCGCAACTTTGAGGGCAAAGTGCCGGAACACGGGGAGCTTGACGCTCAGGATAGCGAGATTCTCGCTTCTGCCAGGAAGACCCTGGAGACAGTGGACGGACTGCTCTACGGCTGCCACTTCCGCGAAGCCATCAGGGTGGTCATGGCCCTGGCGCAGGCAGCCAACCGTTACCTGGATGATAAGTCCCCCTGGAAAACTATCAAAGAGGACCGCAAGGCGGCGGCCAGGTCTCTATATGTCGCCTTGAAGGTGATTGCCAACCTGAAAACAATGCTCTATCCCTTCCTTCCCTTCAGCTCCCAGAAATTACATGAGTACCTGGGTTTTTCTGGCAGCATTGAGGCCCGCGGCTGGAGCTGGCAGGAGCTGCCGCCGGGGCAGAAGCTGAGGCCACCGCAACCTCTGTTCACCAAGCTTGATGACAGCCTGGTTGAGGCAGAGACCAGAAAACTCGGCCAGACATCACCGTAGGCAGGAAAGGAGATATTTGGACCTCAACGCCATATACCAGTCCATTCAGGAAGACCTGTCACGGGTAAAAGAGTGCCTCAGGTCGATTATCAAAGTTGAATTCCCCTGGCTGGCCAAGCAGCTGGACTATGTGGTGGGCGGCGGCGGGAAAGGCATCCGGCCGGCCCTGACACTGCTGTCCGGCAAATTCTACCGGTACAATCTGGAACTCCTCCTGCCCATGGCCGCGTCCGTGGAACTGATGCACACGGCCACCCTTATCCATGATGACGCCATTGACAAGTCAATGTCGCGGCGCGGGAAGGCGACCATTTTTAAACTCTGGGGTGGGGAACCGGCCATACTGCTCGGTGACTACCTCTTCGCCAAGGCCGGTGAATTCGTCTCGGATACTCAGAGCCCGCGCGTCATCAAGCTCTTTTCCCAGACGCTGGCTACCATCTCCAGCGGTGAACTGAACCAGTTCTTCAGCGCCTACAACCTGAAGCAGACACGGGATCAGTATTTTAAAAAGATATCGGGCAAGACCGCCTCTCTCTTCGCCCTCTCCACCGAGTCAGGGGCCATCCTCAGCGGAGCCCCGGAGAAATCGGTCAGGATACTCAGGGACTACGGTCATTATCTGGGCATTGCCTTCCAGATAGTGGACGACATCCTGGACTTCATCGGCACCGAGGCAGAGCTGGGCAAGCCGGTGGGCTCGGACCTGGCGCAGGGGACCATTACCCTGCCGGCCATGCTGCTGCTGGAACGTTCCCCTGAAGATAACCCGGTAAAACGCCGCTTTGAGAACCGGGACGACCCGGATAACATCAGGCAGGCGATAGAGCTGATACGCAATTCACCGATTGTAGATGAATGCTACGCCGTCGCCAACGAATACTGCGCCAAAGCCTGCCAGCACCTCAACCAGCTGCCTGAAAATAATAATCGGGAGGCGCTGCTCAAGCTGGCCGAGTACGTGGTCGCCCGCAACCGCTAGTAAAGCAGGCCTTTTAGGTATGATTCTACCCCCGGACCTGGGACACCCGACCTTTAATTTCCTTCCCAGACGCTGCCGTCCTGGTAGGTCTCTCTTTTACTGGTCGGCAGCGCCTGCTTGAACCGGTCAATGGCGTACTGGCAGGCGGCAAATCCCTCAGCGCGGTGTGCCGCAGCAATGGCCACAACCAGATTGATGTCACCGACCTCCAGCCTGCCTGTGCGGTGATGGATAGCCACGTTGTCCACCGGCCATTTCCGCCTGATTTCAGCAGCGATTTCCCGTAGCTTTTGCTCCGCTTTCCCGGAAACGTCCTCGTAGGACACGGATTGAACCTTCCGGCCGCGGGAGTGGTCACGAATCAAACCGACATAGGTGACCACGCAGCCGCTGCTGCTGGCTTTGACCTCATTCACCACCGCTTCCGGCGAGATTGGCTGATTTGTAATTCTAATCATCTAATATAAAAAAGAGGGGGCTGCGCCCCCTCTTCGTCATCCCTCACCGATTTTAATCGGAAGACGCCGGTGTCTGCTTGGGGACAAGGCGGGGCACCAGGGGAGCCTTCTGTGGCTTGGTCGCCAGCGTGGTCTCACCGACCGGCTCCACCGGCACCGGCTTGGCCTCCGGTTTTACCTTCGCCGACGGTTTCGGCCTGGCTTCACCCAGGATGCTCTCCAGGGCATCTCCCTCCAGCGTCTCCTGAGCCATAAGTCTCTCGGCGAGCAGCACTAATTTGGCCTTCTGCCCGGTCAATATATTCTTCGCCGTTCCATGAGCTTCCTCAATAAGACCATGAACCTCTTCATCAATCTGTTCGGCGATTTTATCGCTGTAGTCCTTCTGTTCCGAAATTTCACGGCCGAGGAAGACCAGTTCCTGCTTATCACCGAAAGTTCTCGGGCCGAGTTTATCACTCATTCCGAGGCTGGTTACCATCCAGCGCGCTAGCTTGGTCGCCTGCTCAATATCCTCGGCGGCACCGGTGGTTATCTCACCAAAAATAGTTTCTTCAGCGGTACGCCCACCAAGAAGGGTGGCTATTTTATCCTTAATCTGGGCTCGTGTCATTAAGTACCTGTCCTCAATGGGCAGCTGGCGAGTATGACCGAGCGACATGCCCCGCGCCACAATTGATATCTTGTGCACCGGGTCGGCATTGGGCAGCATCCTGGCCACCAGAGCATGGCCAGCTTCATGATAGGCGGTTATCTCCTTTTCCTTCTGGCTTATCTTGCGACTCTTTCTCTCCGGCCCGGCAATCACCCTGTCCACCGACTCTTCAAATTCCTGCATACCGATGGCGCTCTTGTTCCGACGGGCCGCCAGGATAGCCGCCTCATTGACCAGATTGGCCAGGTCCGCACCGCTCAAACCCACCGTGCCCTTGGCCAGAACCTCTAAATCCACGTCCTTGTCCAGTGGCTTGCCATTGGTGTGTACTTTCAGAATGGCCACGCGGCCATTAATGTCCGGTCGGTCCAGAACCACCCTGCGGTCAAAGCGGCCCGGCCGTAAAAGCGCCGGGTCAAGGATGTCCGGCCGGTTGGTGGCCGCCATGACAATCACGCTGGTGCTGGTATCAAAACCGTCCATCTCCACCAGAATCTGGTTTAGGGTCTGTTCCCGCTCATCGTGACTGCCGCCCAGACCGGCACCGCGATGGCGACCCACCGCGTCAATCTCGTCAATGAAGATGATACAGGGGGCATTGCGCTTGGACTGGTCAAAGAGGTCGCGTACCCTTGAGGCGCCAACGCCAACGAACATCTCCACGAATTCACTGCCGCTGATGGAGAAGAAGGGTACATCGGCCTCACCGGCCACGGCCCTGGCCATCAGTGTTTTACCCGTACCCGGTGGCCCGACCAGCAATACCCCTTTCGGGATGCGGGCGCCCAGCGCCTGGAACTTCTCCCGCGATTTGAGAAATTCCACCACCTCCATCAGCTCCTGCTTGGCTTCCTCCACACCAGCCACATCAGCAAAGGTTACCGTGGGCCGATTGGCCGGGAAAAGCCGGGCGCGGCTGCGACCAAAACTCAACGCCTGATTATTCGCCCCTCTCGCCTGGCGGAAGAGGAAAAACAGCAGGCCGCCAAAAATAATGAGCGGCAGGAAGTTGAGCATCAGGCTGCCCCAGTTTATGCCTGAAGACCCCTCAACATTCACCACCACGCCGGTCAGGTCCAGCCCCTCTATTTCATATATGGTGGCGTTGCTTTCCTTGAAAGCCCGCACTTCCTTACCATCAACCGTGGTGATGGTCAGCAGGTCGTCCTTCACCGTGATTTCGGCAATTTTCTTGTCCTGCGACATGGCGATCACTTCACTGAGGGGCACTTCCTCAGGCTTGTTCGCCGATGGCAGGAGGTAGGAGAACAGTGCCACCGCGGCCAGCAGAATGGCGATGTAAATCAGACTGCTACGTTTCCAGCTAGGTTTCACACTTCACCCCTGGGCTAATCTCCCCCCATCACACTCAATTATACCACATAATAATATCCGGCAATAATCAAAGATTATTATAGAACGCCTGCAGCAGCCGGGCGTCACCCTCCAGATTCGGGCTCTCACATATCATCATGCCCTCAACCTTATAGTCCTTGAGCGCCCGGAGCAGTTCCTTATACTGAAAATCAGACTCTTCCAGGTTGAGATGGTTCATTTCGCCTTTTTTACCATAATTGATGCCGGAAACGTGAATATGCATGTCCGCCAGTGCCTCATCGCCCAGGCGCTGTCTTACCTGAAGCAGGATAGCCTCAAATTCGGGATAGGAATTGAATTTGCCGGTCCGGGCGTGCCAGTGGGAGAAATCCAGACAGGGAGCCACCCCTTTCAGTTCGACGCTGAGGTCTATCAGTTCCTTAATAGTGCCGAACTGGCTGCTTTTGCCGGTTACCTCCGGCCGGAGGCTTATTTTGATGTTTTCACGCCCAAGCTGGCTCAGAACCTCGCCAAGGTATCTCTTCACTGCCTCATATACGGTCCCCGGCGGCTGCCCCATATAAAAGGCGGGGTGAAAAACCACGCTTTCGGCATGACAGAGTGAAGCTATGCGCGCCGTCTGCAGTATACGGCCCTGGCTGGCCCTTATCTTTTCCATATCCGGCGAGTTCAGGTTAATGAAATAGGGAGCATGCGCCGATAACCTGACGCCGGTGCGGGCAGATACCTCACCAACCTGCCGGGCGGCCGCCTCCCCCATCTTCACCCCCTGGACAAACTCCATTTCCATGCAGTCCAGCCCCAGCTCAACAATGCGCTCAATGCCGCTGATGGTTGAGGGTTGTCGGGAGCTGCGCGGAGCCCCCGCCGTGCCGAAGAGCAGACCGGTCATCTCTGCCGCCCCTTAATATCCCCGAGCCAGCGGTCAGATTTGAACTGACGACCCGCGGTTTACGAAACCGCTGCTCTACCCCTGAGCTACGCTGGCCCAAGGCAAAGTATAGCATAAATACGACCGACATGAAATCTCATCATGTATAAGGTTTTATTCACATATGGTTGTTCTTTCGCTCACCCCATTGCTCCCCCTCTCCAACAGGTTTGTCTTTGGCACTCCTTTTCACTAATGTTTGAGAGGGGTCAGGGGTGAGGCGTCAACTGCCAACCAACGCAAACAAAATAATGTATAAATCTTACCGCCACCCCCGCTGGTTTGACACATCAGAAAGGGCAATGCTATGATTTCCCTTTGATGGCTACTTTCAGCTATTATACTTATAGAGGTCAGTTATGATTACTGATTTGGTCTACGAACTGGTGCAAATTCCGGGCCCTTCAGGCTTTGAAGGTCGGGTATCCGGTCATTTAAAAGAGCTGCTGGAGGGCCATGTTGATGAGCTCTACATTGATAAGATAGGCAACCTCATCGCCAGAAAAAAGGGCACCGAGGGCAAGCGCTCGCTGGCGCTGGTAGCTCACACGGACCAGGTCAGCATGGTGGTGCAGAAGGTGGATGAATTTGTCTGGTTTGATAAGCTGGGCTGGATTGACTTCAATAACCTGCCCGGAACCCCGGTGCTCATCATGGGTGCGGAGCAGGATATCCCCGGCGTAATCAGCGCTACCAGCACCGTTGGCCGCCGTGAACTGGGCACCTTGTGGATAGACGTCGGCGACCGGCAGGAATTGGTCTCGGCGGGTGACCCCATTGTCTATGACCATCCGCCGCGCTGGCTCAACGACCAGAAAACGATACTGGCCAGCCAGTCCATCGATGACCGCGTGGGCTGTGCCGTTCTGGTTGAGGTAGCCCGAAAACTGACCAGGCCACCACGCCATGATATCTATTTCGTGGGCGCGGTCCAGGAGGAGATAGGTTCGCAGGGAGTCCGCCATTTCCTACGACAGGTCACGCCCGATTGGTTTATAGCCCTGGACACCGGCTTTGCCCAAGATGCCGTGCCCGATATCCAGCGCACGGTGCCGATGAACACCGGGCTGGGGGTACGCCGACTCTCCTTTACTCAGCCTGCGGCCCCCTACCCCGCCACCTACAACTTCGCCAGCCCCCGTTTAAACCAGCTCCTCATCAATGCCGCCAAGAAGAAGCATATCCCGTTCCACGTTGACGTCAGCACCGGCATCTGGTCTGACCATAGTATTGCCTATGAGGTAAACCCGGAGATTGAGTCGACATTTATGTTCGTCGCTGCCAGGAGGTACAGCCACTCCTCAATTGAAGTGGCCGACTTGAGCAACGCCGGGCGGGCGGTGGACGTCTTACGCCAGGCGATAACCGATATGGACGGCTGGGACAGCTGATGAAGGGTGGCAGAGGCAGTGCCGGTTTAAGGACAGATTCCAGAGGTAAACTTTAAGGGGGGCTAGATATTAATGGTACCGGTAAGTTCAAATGAACTGGAAAAGGACGGTGTCCTCACCGCAGCCAGACTCATGGCGGTCGCCGCCCGGACTGCCCCCAAAACGAGGGGCCTGGACTCGGTCAAGACCATGATATTGAAAGAACCAGATGAGCTGGAAAAACTGGCCGCGGCCATGGAGGGAGTTTCCCGCGAGGACCCGGAAAGGCTCGCCTTCTTCCGCCGCAACGCCGATGATGTCCGGAAATCGGCTGCGGTGCTGCTCATTGGCGTAACCGGTGAGCCAAAGCGCCTTGAATCGCCGCTGAACTGCGGCGCCTGTGGCATGGACTGCGCCGCCATGTCAAAAGCGAAGAAGAAGGAGCGCGGCACGGCGCGCGGCCCGATGTGCCACATGCAGAGCATTGACCTTGGTATCGCTCTCGGCGTGGCGGTGAAGGCCGCCAGCGATTTCGGCGTGGATAACCGCATCATGTATTCCGTGGGCACTACCGCCCGCATAATCAAACTCATGGATGCCGACCTGGTTATTGGTATCCCGCTTTCGGTGACCGGCAAAAATCCGTATTTCACCGGCCGATAAGCTCACATAATAATATAAAATGTTATGCTGGAGAACAGGAGGTTATAATGCCCAAGGTTTTCATTACCCGCCGGATTAGCCCGCAAGCTGTTGCTTTGCTCAAGCAGCATGCCGAGGTCGCTGCCTGGCAGGAGGCAAAAGCGATGAGTCGCCAAGAACTTTTTCGGCGCATCGCCGATGTCGACGGCCTGCTTGTCTGGCAGGACAAGGTGGACAGCGAGTTTCTGAACCATACGCCGAAAGTAAAGGTTATCGCCCAGCGCGCCATCGGCTTTGACCTGATAGATGCTAAAGAGTGCGCCCGGAGAGGCATCAGGGTGAGCAACGCGCCCAGCGGTGTTGACGATAGCACCGCCGATTTTGCCATGGCCCTGCTGCTGGCCTCGGCGCGACAGCTTGTGGAAGCCGTCAACCTGACGGCAAAGGGCGGCTGGGAAAACTGGGATGTCATGGGCAACCCGTTTCTTGGCCTTGATGCTTACGAGAAGATGCTGGGCATCGTCGGCCTGGGCAGGATTGGCGCAAAAGTCGCCCGGCGGGCGCGCGGCTTTGATATGAAGATTCTCTACTATGACATCGTGCGCAACCCGCGGGAAAAAGAGCTCGGCGCCCAGTATATCCCCGACCTGCATAAAATGCTGGGCATGGCTGACTTCGTCAGCATCCATGTGCCGCTGAACGATAAGACCAGACACCTGATTGGCGCCAGAGAATTGGCCGCCATGAAGCCCACGGCGATACTCATCAATACCGCCCGAGGAGGGCTGGTTGACCCGAAGGCGCTGTATGAAGCCCTGAAAAGCAAACGGATACAGGCTGCGGCCATTGATGTCACCGAGGTGGAGCCAATCGCCCCCAATGACCCGCTGCTCACGCTGGACAATATCATCATTGCCCCCCACATCGCCGGCGGTTCGGTGACATCACGACTGAAAATGGAT
>VGOH01000017.1 GCA_016875955.1 Chloroflexota bacterium | reverse complement strand
CCTGTACCGGTCAAAACCCAGGGGTAAAACGGCCACGGTCGTTGAAGTCTGGACAGATTATGACTTTGAACTGTATCTGGATAACGTTCCGGTGGAACGGAAGCCGAATCCGTACGGATTCATTCCGTTCATCATCTACCCCAACCTGCGTGAGCCCAAAAAGTTCTGGGGCGCATCCGATTTGCCCCAGATTATGGAAGCGCAGCGCGAACTGAACCGGGCGATGAGCCAGCTGTCTCGGATTCTGGAGCTTTCCGGCAACCCCATCGCTGTCCTGGAGAATGTGGAGGAGTCCGAGGACATCGCCGTCCGGCCCGGGGCGGTGTGGAACATACCGGAGGATGCCAAGGCCTACCTGCTCGACCTGCTTCAGGGCGGCGGCGTCAATCTGCACATCAACTATATCGACCTGCTCTACCGCGCCCTGCATGACATCTCCGAGTCACCCCGTTCCGCCTTCGGTGGCACGGAGAGGGATTTATCTGGGGTGGCGCTGGAAATTGAGCTTAATCCGCTGATGCAAAAGGTGCGGCGGAAGCGTATCATCCGCAGCGCTGTCTATAAACGCAGGAATGAAATGATTCTCAGGCTGCTGCAAAAGTATCGTGGCCTTGACTTTGGCCGCAACCACCTGAGAGTGGTCTGGGGCCCGGTGCTGCCTCAGGACATCACCCGCCAGGTCAACAACGAGCAGGTGCTTATCCAGAACGGCATCCATTCCCGGAGGCGGGCGATGGACGAGCTGGGCATCAGGGACCCGGACAGCGAGTTCAAGCAGTGGCTTGAAGAAAGGGAAATTATTCTCAAGATGAACCGAGAGCTTAACGCCCGGTCGGCCAGAAGCGAGAAGCGAGAGAGGGTTACCGCGGCTCAGGCGGAAGGCGTTGAGGAATAACCAGCAGGAGGCATAACAGTGGCTGACGAAGAGAGAGAAGTGACCGATGAACTGGAGGCGCTCCAGGAAGAACGGGAAGCCTTGAATCAGGAGAAAGAGCGGCTCACCAACGAACTCAGAAACAGGGAAACAACAATACAGGAGCTCCAGGCAACGCTGACGGCCAGGGATGCCGAGACTTCCGGGTTGAAACAGACCATCGCTGAATCAGAGCAGAGGCTGGCGCAGGTTAACGACCTGCTGTCCCGGGCGGTGGCCAGCTACCGGGAACTGGCGGCGGCGCTGCATCCGCAAGTGCCGCCCGAGCTCATCACCGGCGATACGGTGGCAGCGGTGGACGAGTCCATCAAGAGCGCCCAGGCACTGGTGGAAAAGGTGAAGCAGGGAATCGAGGCCGAAACACTCAAGACGAGGGTGCCGGCCGGGGCGCCGCCGCGGACGCTTCCCGACCTGTCAGCTCTGTCTCCGCGGGAAAAAATTGAATATGCAATAGGAGGTAAAAGATAGATGGCATTAACACTTGTAGAGGCAAGTAAACTTTCCAATGATATGCTGTTGCAGGGGGTGGTGGAGACCATCATCAAGGAATCGGCCATACTGCAGCGGATGCCCTTCATTGAAATCGTCGGCAACGGCCTGACCTACAACCAGGAAAAGACCCTGCCCAGCGTTGATTTTTACGACGTCGGTGATACCTGGGCCGAGTCCACGCCCACCTTTGAGCAGAAGACGGCCAATCTGAAAATCATGGGCGGTGATGCTGACGTGGACAATTTCCTCAAGACGACCCGCAGCAATATCCAGGACCTGGAGGCGGCGGTGGTGGAGTTGAAGGCCAAGGCGGTCAAGGATAAGTTTGAGGACACATTTATCTATGGCGATAGCTCGGTGAGCGCCAAGCAGTTTGATGGGCTGAGAACGCTCATAGATACCACCAAAGCCAGCGACCAGGTAATCGCTGCCGGGGCCACCGGGGCGACCCTGACGCTCTCCATGCTTGATGAGCTTATCGATGCCGTAAAAGGCGGCAAGCCAGACATGCTCATCATGAGCCGTCGGTCGCGGCGCAAGATAAACGCGCTGGTCAGGGCCAGCGGCGGCCTGGTTGAGAATGACCGTGACCAGTGGGGCAACTTTGTCCAGCTCTGGGATGGCATTCCCATTGGCGTCAATGACTGGATACTGGACACGCACACGGTGAGCGGCGGCGTTGAGACCGGGACCACCGGCGGCGACTGCTCCGCCATCTACGCCGTCCAGTTCGGGGAGTGGGCGCTCTGCGGCCTGACCGCGCCCGGCGGGCTGACCGTGGAGCCAATCGGTTCCATGGAGAGCAAGGACGCCAGCCGGACCAGGGTCAAATGGTACGTCTCGCTGGCGCTGTTCAGCTCGGTCAAGGCAGCGGCGCTGATTGGCGTGAAAGATTAATAAAATGTGGGGGAGGGGAATACCCTCCCCCGCTTGAAGGAGGTAAAAAGATGGTACTTGCCGTAATTGAACATGCGGAATATCCCTTTGCCAAGGGAGCCCTGACCTCGGACGGTGTTCAGTGGTCAGCGGAGGTGGATACGACGACTCCGGACGCCGACGTCGAGGTTGAGAGCGTCGCCATCAGGCCACCGGCCCTGGGCGAAGTGCTGGAGGTCGAATTCGGCCTGACGGCGGCCTTCCGGGCAGTTTCTTCAGCCACGGCTGACCTTATCTATAAATGGCAGGCGAGGAACCAGGGTGGCACCTGGGTCAATCTGCACAGCGCCGTGACCAAGACCAATATCGGCACCAGCTACATTGAGGAGACGCGGAGCGGCCGCTTCCAGATGGTCAGCAATTTTGATTCCCTGCCCTTTGAGGTGAGGCTGGTCATCCAGTGCAATGAGGCCAGTGAAGGCCGGGCTAAAGTCAAGAACTCAAGCTATATCCGGGTAAAATACGCGGCATCGTGAGGTGAGAGGTGAACTTTATCTTTGACCCCAGCCTGGTACTTTATCTGCCGTTATATGAGCTGGATAGCGCCACCTTCATGTCACGGGATTACCACGGTCACACCTGCGTGGTCACCGGCGCCCGTTGGAGGCCCAACGGGCATTACTTTGACGGCAACGATGATAAGATAAATTGCGGCCACCCATCTGTCTTTGACCTTACCTCTCTCTCCATCTGGGCGTGGATTTGCCTTTGGGCAGCAGCTCCTCCCAATGCATGGGAAGGTATGGTCGATAAAAACGATGCCTATTCGCTTCGCCTTGACCAGAACAGCACCAATGCTTATGGCAGATTCAAAGTAGGCGGAGTTACCAGAGTCTCGAACCTGTACCCCTTATCCCTGAAGCAGTGGTATAACCTGGTACTCTCTGTAGATGGCTCAAGGACCACGGGCAATATACGGCTTTTCGCCAATGGTGAAGAGGTTGTGGGGGCAACAGATACCGGCGGCACTCTGGATACCAATAGCAATGACCTGTATATCGGCACCACGGCCGGCATGTTTTTCATCAACGCTACCATCGGTGAAGTAGCCATTTACAACCGTGCCCTCAGTTCTCCGGAAATCCAGCGTAATTATCTGGCGACGAAATGGAGGTATCGATGAAGTATCGAGTGAGGATTGACCTGAGCTTTGACAGTGAGGCTGATGCCCGCTTGCTGATGGGCTATGCCCGTGAAATAAGCAATAAAGCCGTCAGCATCAATGAGGGCCAGCATAACAGGGAGATTTCCTTCTGTGACCTGGAGATATGCCGGCATGATGAAAGCCTGCCCTGCACCAGACTGGAAAGATTAGAGGTCATAAAGGCAGCTATCTAAACAGAAGGGGGTGAGGTAAAAATATGAACCTAACTGATATGAGAGCCATTGTCCGGCGCGACCTCCACGATGAGGACGCCGGCAACTACCGCTGGACCGATGACGAACTGAACCGGCATATCGCCCGCGCGGTCAAAGATTTATCTGAACACCTGCCCTGTGAGCAGAAGGCGACCAAAGCCACGGCGTCCGGCTCGCGGGAGCTGGATATATCAAGCCTTGCCGTTCGGGTAGCGGTGATGGCCGTTGAGTATCCGGTAGACCAGTTTCCACCGCGTTACCAGCGGTTCTCCCTCTGGGGAAACACCCTGACTTTGCTGGGCGAAGATGTTCCCGATGGCTCCAATGCGTATATTTATTACGGTAAATCGCACACCCTTGACGCCAGCGGTTCTACCATCCCCGCCCAGTACGAAGACCTGGTGGCTATTGGCGCTGCCGGTTACGCTGCCGTTGAGTGGGCCATCTTCGCCGTCAATCAGGTGAACGTCGGTGGCGGCACCACGCCCCGCGAGTTCCTTGGCTGGGGCAGGGAAAGGCTGAATGAGTTCCGAAAGGAAGTGAGGCGACTGGGAAGGAGAAACCGGGTCAGGCTCAATACTCTCTACCGGCCGTATTATCCGGTCGTCTCAAAGTCAACGGACTATGGTCCCTGAGGTAGCTATGGCAAGACGGACGGTTCGTATTAAAGACAGCCTGCCCCGCGAGGCATTTGCCATCACTGGCGAGCCGGAAAAGCCGGAGACCTGGCGATTGCCACATCACAAGAAGAGCATCCGGCGGGCGCTCAGGGGCACTATGGACATAGAGCTGACCGTTGACTGGAGTCAGGTCGTCGAGGCGGTGAGCCGGCTGTCCCCGTTAAACCCGGGCAAGAGAGTACCGGCCAGCCCGGAAGAGATTCTCGGGGCGGCGCTTCATCTTGCCGGGCATTACCGGAAGGCAAATAGACCGCTGCCGGATATTCTGGCGGCACTGGCATAAGGAGAAATAATGCGAGACCTGACGGCAACACTGCTGGCGGCACAGAAAAAGGCGACGGCCCTCCCCTATGTCAAGGTGGAGGCCACTAACAGAATCGCCGGTGTGGTCAGGTATGACTGGGACCGGCTGTACACCGGCGCCGAGGTTGATTATTATCACGCGATGACCATGCCCGGCGATGGCTCTCTCATTCGCGTCAGGGCGACCCTGCCCGGCGACTCGCGCAAGCTCTACCGCCAGCGGGTGGCCAGCCCCGGCCCCACCAGCGACTTCAGCCAGTGGACCTACACCAACCAGCTCAATGCCGCGGCGGTCGCCTGTGCCTCGCTGGGAGCTGAAGTCTCCATCTTCTGGACAGATGGCGTCAACCGCAAGATACAGCGCCTGAAAAGCACCGATTACGGTGCCAGCTGGGGAAGCCCCGAGGTCATTGACTATAGCCCCACTACCAGCATTGGCGGCTTGGCGGCAGCCTATAAAGCCAACGGTGACCTGGCCATCTTCTTCGCTGACCAGGCAACGTTGTACGTTAAAAAGAACGTCAGCGGCCAGTGGCAGCCGCGCTCCGCGTGGGATAAAAGCACCGGTGACCTTTCCGGCATCGCCGCCGTTTATGAGGGCGACTGGAACCTGCTCGTCACCGGCCGGGACGCCGCGGGCAATTTCAAGCTGTGGTCGCTCATCTATGGCGATGGCGGCGATGTCTCCGCCGGGAGCTGGTCGGCGTTGAAGGAGCTGGCCTCAGCGCCGTCGGGCGGCGAATTTGAGTACCGGCAGCCGTTTCTGGACAAACCGGACGTCTATCGCGCTTTCTTTGTGGAGAAGTTTTCCGGCAGCCAGACATATGACCGGCCTTTCTGGTCGCACACGGTGCTGAATGCCGACTTCATTGACAATCTGTGGCGGGAACCGGTGCCCTTCAACCTGTCGTCGGCATATGGCCTGGCCCTGGCGCATTATGGCGACTACGGCTGGCTTTCCTCTCCGGCGGGGGTATGGCGTGCCGCGCTGACTGCTCAGAACCTTGACCTGACTGAAGATGTGGTGGCGTTGCGGCAGGAAGCAGAGGCTGCGTCGGGCAAGCTGGTCGTGGAGTTGCGCAACGATGCCGGGCAGTACAACTCGCCGGGGCAGGGAGAGCTATCGGTCCTTGACATCGGCTGCCAGCTTGAGTTCAGCCCTGGCTACCGCACCGGAAACGGCAATGAGGCGAGTGGTGGGCAGTATTTTTGCCTGATGGGATATGAGCATACCAGCGCCGGCGGCGCCGCCAGCCTGATACTTCACGCCCGTGACGGCTGGGCAGCCATCGCCGACTGGAGGGCTAGGCACCAGTTCCGTTGGAACAAGAGCACCGAGGAGATGAGCGTCAGGAATATACTGGCTTTTGTGCTGGCCCGGGTGGGCCTGAAGCTGGAGGTAAAATCACAGTCGTCGGTCATCACCGGCTTCTACCCCGACTTCACCATCAATTCCGGCAACACCGGCGAATCGATTCTGCGTAAACTGCTCTCTTTTGTCCCCGACGTATTGTTTATTGAGGGGGCAACTGCCTATCTTGTAAATCCCCAGCCATCGGACAGCTCCGTATACAGCTATGGAGAAGAGCACGCCATTATGGAAGGGCGGTATTATCAGGGGGCATGGGAGCTAAACCGTGTCCAGGTGGAGGGGTATGACACTGGCAGCGCCGAGATGATTATGGTCGACCGTTTTGCCTGGGACGAGATAGACAGGCTGTATGATAGGTTGCGGCAGCTGGGGGACAGGAATATTGACACCGTGGCCAAAGCGCAGGAACGCGGCGATGCCTATCTGCGGCAGGCTCAAATGGAGTCTAACAGCGGCACCTTACTGGTGCCGGCGAACTGCGGCCAGCAGCTTTACGACGTTATTGATATCACGGACAGCCGCGCTGGCCTCAATGCCGCCAAGCGGCGGGTGCTCGGCTTTGTTCTCGTTTACAGCCCCCGCCGGGGCGAATATCGCCAGCGCCTGCAACTGGGGTCGGTATAATCACCATTATGGAAGGACAGTTAAATTGAGTTTGATAAAAGGCGTCTTGCAGAGTTTCAATTCCGGTAATTACACAGCGACCGTCCGGCTGGCGGGCAGCTACAAGGTGTATCTGGAGGACATCACCGTGGCCCGCAACCTCCCCTCAGGTGAAATGACCGCCGGAAGAAAGGTGGCGGTCATTTTCTTTGACGAAAACAATCCCGGGGAGGCGGTGGTCGTTGCCGTATATGCTTAGGACTGTTCCCTGCGGTTCGGGCGGAGTTTAAGCCGCCCCGAAGATATCGCGCCCCACGCCGGCGTGCTGTCGGCTTTTCACGCAGCCCGGAGGGTAAACCTTGCCGGCGGCTGGCTTCTCAGGATGTGTCCTTTCCTCGGGGGCAGGCCTTCTCTGCTGCATGGCTTCCACGATGCGCTCAAGGACTTTATTCTGCTCAGCGGCGCCCTTTTTCAGTTCGTGAGAGGCTTCGGCCAGGCCCTGAATGGCGCTGGTGTGGCTCCTCAGGTGCTCGGCATATTCAGCCATGGCGCTGGCAAAGCTGCTCAGCGCTTCCTGTGTCTGGGCCATCACTTTCTCGGTGCCGGTCATCCGCTCGGCCAGCGCTTCGGTGTCACGCGTTGTCTCTTTGATGACCGGGGCAAATATGCCGCGGTGTATCTTCTGCCCGCCGCGGCTGATATCGCTGGCATAGAGGTAGAGGGCGAAGAGAGACAGGGCGATGGCGACGAACATCAGTCCCTGCTGGCTCTGCAGGAAGAGGAAGGGGAAGCCAATGAAGGGAAGCTGATGGCTGACCGTGCCGCGCAGGTCCTGGGCGCGAACCGTAAACGGGTCTTCGCCGGCATTGTCACCTTTGGTGCGCCAGGCAATGCCGTATTGAGTATCGCGCACCTCAATTACCCGGTGGGCCACAATCGGCGGGTAGTTGTAAAAGTCCCGGATTGCCGCCGGGACATTATAGACAATGATATCGCCGACTTTGACCTCATCCGCCTCCATTTGTTTAATCAGGATGAGGTTGCCGGCGTGAAGTTCAGGCTCCATACTGGTGCCAAAGACGGGCATAAACGGCATGACGCCTCTTACCGCCATGAAAGCGGCCAGGCATATGGCCACTACCGTGAGCAGCGTAAGCGCACGCTTGAAACGGAATGTCCGGTAGAAGATTATGTTTAAAAATGCCTTCATCGTGCCGTTTGCCTTATTTCGTTCTACTATAACTGTAACACGCCGGCATAAAGATTGGCGTAAAAAACGTAAAGATTTCGTAAAGGTTCCGTTAAGCTTTCGTAAATATTTAGCGGCATTTTACCGCTGTTCTGCTTCGCAATAGAACTCGGGAGTCACTGTCCATCCCGCCGCCCACTCCGAAGTCTCGCGTGAGGTCAGCTGGTAGGTGCCGCCGTTGATGGATAGCGTATAGCTGCCACCGCTGATGTTAACCAGGTTGAAGATGGCGACTCCATTCTGCAGGTTCATCAGCCGGTAGTCAGGCGTTTTCCCGGCCTCCTGCGAGCTTTCCAGGTACAGGTGCATATCTATGTAGTTATAAGCTTTCTGCAGGGCATCGGTATTGGTCAGGTACACTCTTACCTGGAGGTTGCCTTCATAGCCAGAGTTGACGGTAATTTCATACAGGTCGCCGTTGGGTGTGTTCCCGGCGAGGTCGGGGGCATCAAAGTTAACCTCAGCATAGACTTGAGTACATAATGAGTCTATGCCCACACCGCCTTCTCTCATGCCGACGCCAATCTGCAAATTGTCAATTTCCTGCCACGTCCAGGAGCCGCTGCTCTGCGGGTTGAGACTCCATGGATTTGAGTATTCCGTGTAATTGGCGGAAAGGTTTTCCGAAGCGCCGTTGGCTTCCAGCCCGTTGGTCTTGATGTGGACATATGCTGAGACCTGCGTGGCGCTGGCGGTAACGCGCGGGACCATGAAGACCTCAACGTACTGGATATCCCCGCCCGCCGTCTGCGTGGAGTGATTTTCGATTTGGTATAAGTCCTCCTCCCAGCCTAGTGACGGAGTGTAAATGTAGGTGCTGTCGCCATCCGGGGAAGTATCGTCCACCTTGTCCCAGTGCTCGGTGGCAGCGGGGTACTGATATTTAACATTCGTCTCGTCGCCGATGCCCATGGGCCTCAGGATTACATCATTGTTTACCGGCGTCAGAATGGAGCTCCAGTTGGGCTGGGTGCCGGTGGCATTAACGGTGGCGATGTCCCCGGTCGCCGCGGGCGTGGCGATGGTGTCGATGGCTGTGGTGTAGGTGTAGGCATATATGCCACCGCTGACGATAAGGATTAGAGCTAAAGCTGCCAGCAGGTAAAACTTCTTTTCCACTTAATTCAGTATTGAATGGGTTTCGTTACCGCTGTGTGGCCTCGCAGAAAAACTCCGGAGTGGTGCTCCACCCCGGCGCCCACTCCGAGGTGTTATCGGAAATCAGGCAGTAGCCACCCCCGATAATCTCCACGACATAACTGGTCAGCGCCACCGTGTAGGTGATGGTGGTATCACTTAGCTTGGGAGTGGCGTCACCGGGGCCGGTGAAATCGGCGCGGTACTGAATCCAGCGGTCACCGTTGTGGACAGAGTTGATGGCTGTGCCGCTCGTCGTGTAATAGTCGCCGGTGCCGGTGGGCCCGTACCAGGTCGCCGAGCTCAGCCCTCCTTCCGTTGCCGCCGACCTTAGCTGGAACTGGATATTGGTGCTGGACGGCTCATTGATGGTGAAGTAAAAGACCTCCCAGTCCCAGTTACCGTAACTCTCGCCGTCATAGGCGGAAGAGGTGAGCGTCCCTGATGTGTAATATGATTTAAAATAGACCCTTATCTCGTCCAGCACCGGCGTATCGCTGCCGGTGGAGGTAAACTCGGCACGGTAATAGAAGTTGGCCCCCGACCAGCCCAGCGTGGCTAGGCTGATATTGGCTGAGCCCGGGGAGAGCGTGTCCCAGCCGTTGAGCGTGCCTGATGAATTGTACCAGGTGGCGTTATCGGTGGAGTACTGTGTTTTCAATGTTGTCCCGGAGGGAATGGCCGAGGCGTTGTAATAGAAGTTGTCAATGCTGTAAACTGTTTTGCCGGACAGCAGGTTGATTGAGGTGATTCTTCCCGGCGAGCTGTAATTCAGCGGTGTATAGTTGACTTCAACGTAGACCTGGGTGACGCGCGTCCATTGGGCTGATGGTCTACTCCTCCTAAGGCCCACGCCGGCTTGCAGGGCGTCAATCTCACTCCATGTCCAGGCGCTAAGCGTTTGGGGGTTGGTGTTCCACTGGTAGTAGTAGGTGGCATAGCTCTGGGTGAAATCCGTCTGCGTACCGGTATACTCAGAGCCGTTGGTTTTGATTAGTATATAGCCGTCGGCATCCGTTTCGGTACTCTGTTCCTTGCCTACCATATATACCCTGACGTAATTTATCTGGCCGTAGCCGGTGGCGTGGTTGCCTATATTGTACAGGTCCTCCTGCCAGGTATAGTAAGTTGATTCAACGTAGGTGCTGTCGCCGTCAGAGCTGGCTTCATCCACCTTGTCCCAGTTGGCGCCACTGGCCGGGTACTGGGTTAATGCCGTCTTATCACCGGCGGCATT
Organism: Chloroflexota bacterium; assembly: GCA_016875955.1. Classification (GTDB taxonomy): domain Bacteria; phylum Chloroflexota; class Dehalococcoidia; order Dehalococcoidales; family RBG-16-60-22; genus E44-bin89. Next base: position 2,657 of record VGOH01000017.1, on the reverse strand, counting down.
CGGCCTCAGGGTCTCGGTAGCCGGTGTGCCCTCGGAGTACTGGAGCGTTACCTGGCCGCTGCTGATGGTGACGTTGTAGGAGGAGGCTATTTTGGACTGGTCGTTAAAGCTGTCGTTGACATTATCGGTGTACTTGGCCAGGAGCACGTCGCCGGGGCTGGTGGTGGTGTCAAGCTGGTATAACGTGCCGCCCTCAAAGTCAGATTTGGTGGTCTGCGTCCAGCTCTTTGCTGATGAGGTAATGCCGGCGAGGGAGAAGTTTGCCCGGCCGTTCTGCAGCGACAGGACCTGGTAGTCGGGCGTTTCTCCGGCCTCTTCCGAGCCCTCCAGGTAAAGCTTCATATTGAGGTATTTATAAGCTCTGGTCAGGTTGGCGGCATTGGTCAGGTAAACGCCGACCTGCACGTCGCCGGAATAGCCGGCATTGGGGGTTAAATCAAATAAATAACCTGCGGGGACTTCCCCGCAGGTGGTATTTTCTGATAGGTTATCAGTGACCGAGCTCCAGTCGGGCTGGCCTGAGGCTATGCTGGCAGAGGCAACATTGGCGGAAGGCACGCCGACGCTAACCGTGCTCACAGCAGTGGTATAAGTGTACGCAAAAGCACCGCCGCTGAGAATCAGAATGAGCCCCAGTGCTGTAGCTAAATACAGTTTCCTCTTTGCGTTCTCTCCCCACTGCTTAACCATTTAAACCTTTCTTAAGTAATTGCCCGGATTATCTCTGGGTTACCTCGCACCATATCTGTGGCTGGTAGCTGCCGCCGGTGAGCGTCTTGAACGGGTGCAGGCGGTAGCCGCCGCCGGTAAGTTCCACTTTATAAGGGCTGGTGCCGGTGCCGTTTGACCAGGTGAAGAGTGCCTCAGCATTTTCCATGTTCAGCACCTGTATCGTACCCTGTTCATCAGCCGCGGCGCTGGTATTATCGGTAAACTCAAGTGACATATTGATATGCTGGTACTGCCGGATTAACTGGCCGGTATTCACCATGGAAACCCTGATGACAAGGTCGCCGGTGTAGCTCGGGTCCGGGGTGATGGTAAACAGAGTGGCTGTCGGCCAGGTGCCGGTGAATTTACCGAAGACAGTCGGTGCCGTGATACTGGAGTTGGCCGTGATATTGGCAAAGTCAGAGGTCGGGGCGACCACGCCAATGGTGGCGGTGGCGGTGGTAAAGGTATAGGCGAACATGCCGCCGGTTACCACCAGCAGGGCCACTAGAGCAATCAGGATTATTCTCTTCATTTTTATGTCTCTCCTTAGTGACAGTTTTTTGGTACTTTTGTCAAATTCTACCACTTGTCATAATGTATGTCAACTCATTTGTTCTAATTACGGTGTTTATACCTTTGTTTTGTTGCGCCGTTTCTCTTCCCGCCCCGGGGTTGCCCGCTTCAGGCAACCCCGATACTGCGCGTTATTCAACTAGCTAACTTACAGACCAGCCTGGAGCACTTCGCAGGTAATTGATGGAGCCCAGGCCCCGGAACCGGTGACGCCCGATAAGTAAGCCCAGGGGAATGCGCGGTAGACACCGCCGTCGACCTGAACATAGAAGTCTGTGCCGGCGGTGAAATTGGAGGAGGTAGAGACAAAGCTCACCACGCCGTTTTGCAGAGTGAGCGGTTTGGTGATTCCCTCCGCATCCAGAAAATTACCGGCATTATCGGCAATTTTTATGTTCATCAGAATCATCCCGTATTTGTAACTCAGGTCGTCAATGTTGTTGAGATAGACGTTGATTTCCAGGTCACCGGGGTAACTGGCGGCAGGTGTTATGTTGAAGAGGTTGCCGGCGCTGATGGCACCACGATAGCCGCCGAAGGCTGTGAAGCTGGGAACGGTCATATTGGCGGTGACGTCAGCGAAGCTAGACGAAGCACCGGTAACGCTCAGGTTGGTGGTGGTTGTAGTATACGCGTAGGCGAACATACCGCTGGTGACCGCCAGCGTCCCCGCCAGAGCCATAATCAGGTAACGCCTCAGCGTGTTTCCCAGTATCCCACTAATTATGTTTTTCATTTTTTCCCTCCCTTTGATTGACAGTTTTGTTGGCTTTGATTAGAATATCCTTTGCTATTTCCTCGGGGTGGTAGGTTTTCCTTCACGCTCCCTCCTTTTGGAATTCCTACCATCTTTTATGCCCGCTTATTGCCTCCTGTTTCACATTTGACCACCCCCTTGTCGCCTTCTGGTTTAACTTATTTCTCCGCTGAGGAACTTGAAGCGTTCTTTCAAGCTCTCCTTGAAAGCGGTGAACTCTTCTTTGGTGATATATTCAGTACCCGGTCTGCCGTTGCGACCGACCCTTGATATTATGGGCAGGCCTCTCTGTACTGCTTCAATCAGCATCAGCTTCTGGTCATTGGCGACCAGCTTGTGATGTAACGAATGGAGTCGGTTGTTGAGCGTCTCATCATCAATGCTCATTGTGTCAATTATCTGCTCCCTGGTTTTGCCATCAGCGACCTGGTGCAGGATTTCCGCTTCCCGTGGAGTCAGCAGAGCCAGCAGCTTCCCGACCTGCTCACCCAGTGAGGAGAAGGCGGCAAAATCATCCAGAATACGGGAAGCAAACGCCGGTTTCCAGATGGCCTCGTTAATCGGTTGCTGGCCCTTAACCACCTCTCGTATCGTGTGGACCACCACATCGGGG
>VGOH01000016.1 GCA_016875955.1 Chloroflexota bacterium | reverse complement strand
GTGTACCAAGATAGTGTTGACACAGAACCAGATGGCAAAATATAAAATTGAAGTAATCCACAGTTGCCTGGTGCGAATCGAATCGTGAAAGCTCAGTCCTGATTCTGCTGATTTCAAGTCAGCGAGTTTCACTCCGTTTTCTTGGTCTGGTGCCTGTCTAACATGGGCCGGGTCCCGGCGCAGCAATTGGGCCAGTGAGACGATTATTATGAAACCCAGAACCCCCAGTATCATGTAAGCAATACGCCAGCTATAGGACGATATGAATCCGGTGGCGATCAGGGGCATAATAAACATGCCCAGACCGGTGCCGGCTTTGATGATTCCGGTCATCATGCCTCTCCTCTGCACAAACCATCGGGCTACCGTGGAAAGTATGACCACATCGGTGGCACTGACGCCAATCCCGACTATGAGCCCGTGGAATAAGTATAACTGCCAGATGGAATCTATTTGCGACATTAAAAGATAACCCAGGCCGAAAAAGCAGCCACAAACTGCTATGATAACTCTGGGCCCATATCGGTCGTTGAGGTTGCCCAGTAGAATCCCCAGGAAGCCCCAGACAAACATGGACAAGGAACGGGCACCTGAAATCTCAGCCCTAGACCAGGTAAATTCATTTTGTAATGGTATGAAAAAGACCCCGTAAGTGTTGAATATGCCCCACATAATCACCTGGAGAACGATTGAAGCTCCCGCCACAATATAGCCATAGTAGAGCTGTTTTCCCTTTATCGGTGCACCAGGGATGCGGTGATTCTGCACTGGCAAGCCTTCGCCGTTTCTTCGCATAACTTTTAGGGTGGGATATTAAATGTTAGGATATCTCATAACATAAATCAAAGTCATGTAAAATGGGCCTGTTCAAAGGTTTTATTCAAATATGGTTGTTCTTTTGCTCACCCCCTTGGTCCCCCCCTCAAACAGGTTTGTCTTTGGCACTCCATTTTTAATAATGTTTGAGAGGGGGAAAGATTTTTGAGAGGGGGGCTCCGCCCCCTCTTCTCTATACTCCCCTCTCCAGCCATTTATGCCCGTAGTTTCTTGCCAGTGATTCTGGCTGGAGAGGGGCCGGGGGTGAGGCGTCAACGGTCAGCCAAAGGCAAATAAAGGCCATCCCAAAGAGTGTTGACAAATGGCAGGCAATTCATTTAACATTAAATTTTGAAAATATATTTCACTATTTGAAAATAACCATGTCTACCATTGGCAAAGCCCTGGATATTCTGGAAATCTTCCTGAAACGAGATGACGAGATTGGCCTTTCTGAAATCGCCAGGTTATGTGGCTTAAATATCGCCACAACTCACCGTATCCTGCACACCCTGGTGCAGCGGGGGTATCTCAACCAGAAACAAAAAAGGCAGAAATATTGTCTCAGCACCAAGTTCCTGCAGTACAGCAATGTGATAACCAGGCGGATGAAAATCAGGGATATTGCCTCCCCGGTTCTGGATGCCCTCAGCAAAATGGTGGGGGAATCGGCTAACATTGCTATCCTGGATAACCACGAAGCCGTCTATATTGAGCACATTGACACGAATAAAAGTCTGCGCATTTTCACCCAGATAGGCAACAGGGTGCCGCTATACTGCACCGGGGTGGGTAAAGTATTTCTGGCCCATATGGCCGATGATGAATTGCAGCAGGTTCTAAAAGGCGATGAGCTACGGCCGCAAACGGCCAATACGATAACGGAAGTGAAATTGCTCAAGCAGGAACTGGAGCAGGTGAAGCAAGAAGGCGTGGCCATTGATAACGAGGAAATGGAAATCGGCGTGAAGTGCCTGGCGGCGCCGGTGAAAAATAGCTCAGGAAAGGTGATGGCGGCGCTAAGTATTTCCGGTCCTTCCGCTCGCCTGAGCCCTAAAAGAGTCAGCGAGATTAAACCGCTGCTAAAAAGCTGCGCTCTGGAAGTTTCCCGGGCTCTTGGCTATAACGCCGAGTGATGCCGGCTGACTTCACTCTGGCACTTGATAATAAAAAGGAGATGATAAATGGGCAAGATACAGGCTGCGGAAGCGATGGTCAAAATCCTGGAAGATGAGGGTGTGAAGGTTATTTTTGGGATTCCCGGGGCGGGAATTTTACCTTTCTACAGTGCCCTGCACAAGTCAGGGAAAATCAGGCATTACCTGGCGCGCCATGAAGAGGGGGCATCGCACGCGGCTGACGGCTATGCTCGCAGCACCGGCAGGGTGGGTATCTGCGCGGGCACATCCGGCCCGGCGGGGACCAACATGGTGACCGGCCTTTATGCCGCCCAGGTGGATTCAATACCGATAATCGCCATCACCGGCCAGGCAGTAACCGCCCAGCTCGGCAAGGAGGCGTTTCAGGCTGTTGACATTGCTGAAATCGTTAAACCAATCACCAAGAGGAGCTATTGTGTCACCGTGGCTGACGACCTCCCGTGCATTACCCGGGAAGCTTTTCGCATCGCCCGGGAAGGCCGGCCCGGGCCGGTCCTCATTGACCTTCCCCTTGATGTTCAGCGACGTGAAATTGAATATGACCCGGCGGCTGATGCTTCTCTGAAAATCATTAAGCCGGTGCCTGATAAGCAAAAAATCAGGCAGGCCGTGGAGATGGTGCTGGCGGCGGAAAGGCCATTGCTCTTGCTCGGTGGCGGAGTCATCGGCGCTGATGCCTGTGATGAATTTTTGGCCCTGGCGGAATATCTTGCCGTACCCGTGGTCACCTCTCTCATGGGCAAAGGGGGGATTGCCGCTGACCATCCCCTGTACGCCGGGCAGGTGGGGACTTCCTGCAACACCATTTTCGGCAATAAAGTATTTCTTGATTCTGACTTGGTACTGGGCATCGGCTGCCGCTTCTCCGACCGGCACACCGGGGCACTTGATGTCTACACCAGAGGCCGCAAATTCATACAGATAGACATTGAGCCCACGCAGATTGGCCGCATTTTTCCCCCCGACCTTGGTATCGTCGCCGATGCCGGGCTGGCGCTGGAAGCCCTCAAGGCCACAGCAAGGGAACTGACGTCTCCCAGAACACCCGCGGAACGGGTAACGGATATACCGGAGCAGCGAGCACAATGCCAGCGCCGACTTGACTTCGACCAGGTGCCCATAAAACCGCAGCGGATTTTCAAGGAGATAAATGAGTTCTTTGATGAAGATACCGTTTTTGTCACCTGCATCGGCCTGAACCAGATATGGTCGTCTCAGTTCCAGAGGGTCTTCAAACCACGCCACTATCTCCTACCTGGCGGTGCCGGTCCTCTGGGCTGGGATTTGCCGGCGGCCATTGGTGCCAAAGTGGCCCATCCCGATAAAACCGTGGTAAATATCGTTGGCGACTACGGCATGGGCTTCTGCGGCGAGGAAATGGCCATGGCGGTCATGTATCAAGTCCCGATTATTGTGATCATCATCAATAACGGCTACCTCAGCCTTATACGCCAGCAGGAGAAGTACGTGTATAACATGAACTATGAAGTCAATACCTGGTACGGAGAGGGACTGGTGGATTTCATCAAGTTTGCCGAGACATACGGGGCTTATGGGCAGCGCGTTGAGCTGCCCGAGGAAATCAGGCCCGCGCTGCAGAGGGCCATTGATGCCAACTGCCCCTCTATCATTGAGGTGATTGTTGACCGTGAGACCGACGCCTCAATGGGGGCAAGTCTGGATAAAATTGTTGAATACGAGCCGCTGCCGGAGATGGTGGCAGTGGGCAGGCTTTAAACCCTGCCGCTCGAAAGCCTTCTTTTAAGGTTGGGGCGAAATGACCGCCATAGCCATGGACTCACGGGGCGACCTCTATATTGGTGAGGTCCCCATGACATGACCCATAATAAAATTGACCGGGGCGCCAGAGCGGTACAGAAATTTGCCCGAAAATAGGGTTTGCCGAGGGCCTATTCTGTTGGCAGGGTTAATATCAGGTTGCCGAACTTGTCGACGGCCGCCTGGTAGCCCGGATGGACCACGGTGGTCGCGTCTTTATCATCCACAATAGCCGGGCCTTTTATCATGTTGCCCCAGGTTAGCCGGTATCTATCATAGGTGGGGCATTCCACGAAGCCGCCAGCTTCCGCGAAATATACCTTTCTTCTCGACCGCAGCGCTTTTTCCGGGCTGATGTCTCCCCTCTCAATTTCCCTGAATTTGGGTTTAGCGATGAGACCGGTGGCCGACAGCTTGAGGTTGGCTATTTGCACGGGCTCTTCCGGTGCGCAATGTCCGTAAGCTCTCTCATGCTCCTTGTGGAACTGAGCCACCGCATTATTTATATCTCTCGTATTTAACTCTTTGTCAGGCAACGGGAGCGTCAGCTCGTATGACTGGCCGACATATCTCATATCCATGAATTTAGCGAAAAGCATGTCTTGGCTCTTCACACCTTCGTGAGACAGCAGGCCTCTCCCCTGAGAAGCAAAGTCCCGGTAAATGCTGTTGACCCTATCCAGGTCAATCCGGTCAGCCCGGCAGATATAGGTCATCACATAGTCATGCCTGAGGTCGGTCATGAGCAGACCCAGGGCCGAGGTTATGCCCGGGTTCATGGGGATTATAACTTTGGGCACCATGAGCTCTTTGACTATGCCGTTGACGTGCATGGGCCCGGCGCCGCCAAAGGCTATCAAAACATATTCACGGGGGTCATAGCCCCTCTCCACGGACACGATTTTCAAGGCCCTTATCATGTTGGCATTGGCTATTTCCACGATGCCAGCCGCCGCAGTTACCACGTCTTTGCCCAGGGCTTTGGCGCAGTGCTCGGCTAGGGCCATCTCAGCGGCCTTTCTGTCCAGCTTCATCTCTCCGCCCAGGAAGTAGTCCGGGTCTATCCTGCCCAGGACGAGGTTGGCATCGGTTACCGTGGGCAGAACGCCGCCGGTCCGGTAACATGCCGGGCCGGGGTCAGCTCCGGCGCTCCGGGGGCCGACCCGCAGAGAACCGCCGGTATCAATCCAGGCGATGCTGCCGCCTCCGGCGCCTATCTCAACCAGGTCGATAACCGGGGTGTTCAGCGGGTAGCCCGACCCTTTTCTCCCCCGGGCATCGGGGCTCATGGCGGCACTGCCCACCTCATAATTTGCCGCCAGCTTGGGTCGGCCGCGCTCCACAAGGCCGGCTTTCGCCGTGGTGCCACCCATGTCAAAGGAAATCACGTTGGGGAACCCCAGCAGGCTCCCCAGGGTTGACGCCGCGATGACCCCTGCCGCCGGGCCTGATTCCACCATGAACGCGGGCTTACCCCTGGCGACATCGCCGGTCATCAGGCCGCCGGCGGACTGCATCACATACAGTCCCGATTTGAAACCCCGGGAGGCAATTTCCTTCTGCAGCATCTCTATGTATCTGGCCACCAGCGGCATGAGGGAAGCGTTGATGACCGTGGTGCTGGCCCGGAAGTACTCCCTGAACTCGGGATTTATCTCCGAGGACAGGGTCAGATAAACTTCAGGGAGCTCCTCTTTGATAATCTCGCCTGTCCTCTGTTCATGCGCGGCATTGACGTATGAGTGCAGGAAGCATACCGCTATGGCTTCAACGCCCTCTTTTTTAATCTGCCTGACGACCTGCCGCACTTCGTCCTCCACCAGAGGCTCAAGCACCTCACCTTCTGCCGTCATCCGCTCCGCGACCTCGTAGCACAGATACCTGGGGATAAGAGGCGCCGGCTTGTCAAAGAAAAGGTCATAAAGGGCCGGCCTTATCTGCCTTTGAATCTCCAGGATGTCCCTGAAGCCTTTCGTGGTGACCAGGGCGCTCTTGGCAACTTTATTTTCAATGATGGCGTTGGTCGCCACGGTGGTGGCGTGAACGAGCTGTGCTACCTCCTCAGGGCTGACGGCGGCTTTGGAGACCGCCCTTTCAATAGCATGCAAAAAACCTCGGGCAAGGTCTCTGGGGGTGGTGGCAACCTTTGAGGTCAGCAATTCGCCGGTTTCAAGTTTCATCAGGACGCCATCAGTGAAAGTGCCTCCAATATCAACGCCAAGCCTGTACTGCGCCATCAAAAAACCTCCTGCTATTTCCTGGAGCTCCTTAATTTTGCCGTCTCTGGCCTGTCCACGCTCCAGCTCTCGGGGTCAATAGCGACGCCATATATTTCGCGGGCTCTGGCCAATGAGACCTTGCCGCAGCGCACATCGTCAAGCACCGCCGCCGGGTCTCTTGCCATCGGGTTCCCATAGCCTCCCCCGCCGGGGGTCTGCATGCTCACGATATCGGCGGGGCTGGCGTAGAAGGTGGCTTTAGAGCCCACGTTTTTAAAGTTTTCACCATCAGGGTTAAGCAGATATCGCGCCGTCTTACCGTCCAGACCGCCGTATATGCCCCGGGCGGGAAACTTGGCGGTATCCGCCAGTATGGTCACGTTCGCCTCGTGGTCCCGGAACTGGTAGTCCCTTCTTATGCCCAGCCCTCCCCGGAATTTACCCGCCCCCTCCGAATCAGGGATTAACTCATACCGCTTTATCAGGACGGGATATCCGATTTCAAGCTCTTCTACCGGCGAGTTCTCCGCGTTCTGCAGCGCCGGCTGAACAGCGTCAACACCGTCCTTGGTAGACCTGCCTCCGAAGCCGCCGCCAACTGTCTCCAGAAACACGTAATACTCCCCGCTGCGCGGGTCGGCGCCACCGAAGGCAATATGGAGGATGGTCTTCTTGGTCTCGGCGGGGACCCGGTCGGGCATAGCCTTGGAGAAGGCCCTGAAGACAGCCTCAACTATCTTCTGCCCCACCTCCCACCCTCCCACCACGGCGCTGGGATACTTGCTGTTCACCACCGAGCCTTTGGGTGCGATAATTTTAACCATCCGGTAGAAGCCGTCGTTGGTATACAGGTCGGCCGGGAGAAGGGCCCGGATGGGGAAGGCGGCCGAGGAATAGGTCTGGGCGATGGTGCAGTTCATCGGGCCCCGGCGCTGCGGGTCCGAGCCCGATAAGTCAACGGTCACGTCCCCGCCTTTGCTGATTACCTTGGCCCTGATATGTATCGGCTCATCGGTTATGCCGTCGTCATCAACATAGGCATCACCTTCAAAAACGCCTTCCGGAAACCGGGCAAACTCATGGCGCACCCTGCGTTCCGTATATTCGTAAAGCTGCTCTATCACCCCGTTGACCACCTCCACGCCATATCGGTCCAGCAGCTCCGTTATTCGCCGTATGCCGAGCTTGTTTGAGGCCACCTGCGCCCTGAGGTCGCCGGCGGACTCCTTTTTGCCGCGCACGTTGGCGATGAACCACTTCAACATATCCCGGTCAATTTCGCCTCGTTTCACGAACTTGACACCGGGCACGATAATCCCTTCCTGAAAGATGTCCGTGGTCATAGCTATGCTGCCCGGGGCCCTGCCGCCGATGTCTACGTGATGGGCAGCATTGGCGACGTACCCGAAGAGCTTGCCCTGGTAATGAATGGGGGAGATAAAGCAGACATCGTTCAGGTGAACCAGGCCGCGGTGGGCGTCATTTACCAGTATCCCGTCTCCGGGCTCAAGGTTCTCCACGCCGTACTCCTTCAGCACCGCCGGCACAGACAAGACCAGAGCGGCGAGGTGAGACGGCTGGTCGGTGGCCTGGTCCACCATCCTCAACTTGGCGTCAAAGAAAGTGCAGGAGTGGTCCCGCCGTGTCTTGATGTTGGTGGAGTATGCCGACCGTGCCAGGGCGGCAGCCATCTCCTCGACAAAAGAATGCATCAGGTTCCGGATGACTTCAAACCTGATGGTGTCAATGGGCGCGGGCATGTTTCTAGCTGAACCAGCTTTTTTCATGAGCTCTCCTTATTCGGGAATCGGTTAGCGCTAAAATTCACCGGCCTGAGGCACCGGTAATATTACTGATGCCTGCTATCGCCGCCGGGACATGTTAACTCTAATCTTAATTTTAAACGGGGGAGGTTGTCAAAGAGGCATAAAGCTGGTTCTATTTGCCTTTGGTTGGCAGTGACGCCTCACCCCTGCCCCCTCTCCAGCCAGAATCACTGGTAAAAGACCGCAGGCATTAATGGCTGGAGAGGGGAGTATAGAGGAGAGGGGCGGAACCCCCTCTCCAATTCTTTCCCCCTCTCAAACATTATTAAGATGGAGCACCAAAGACAAACCTGTTTGAGAGGGGGATTAAGGGGGTGAGCGAAAGAACAACCATAGGCAAATAAAACCATAAAGCCAGTCTCTACTGGCTATTTCTCTCTCCGCGGCTTGAGACTGGTCTGAAGTTCAGATATATTCCATTCCTGGATGTACCGCTGTTACTTACTTCAATGCCTTTGCTGACCCCTATCTGTTAAGCCCCGTTACCAGCCCGACTGTGAAATCAACGAGGCTGATGTTTGGCGTCGCTTCTATGCCACTCCCGAGTTTCCACAGGATGGGAGAAGTGTTATGCCTTTTTATCGCCTCATTTATGTTCAACCCGGCCTTCATGGCTTCGGTTACGGTCTCCCCATCCACAATACCGCCGGCAAGACAATGGGGTATACCACCGGAGCCGGTGAAGAACTGAGTCCCGGGTCCGTCAGTCCCGTCAGTATCAACCGATGCTATCACTATACGGCTGCTTCCGGCAATTCCCGCAGCCGCCGCTAACGCTAACTCCTGGTTTCGGCCGCCAATGCCTCTCTCGCTGCCCACGGTGACGACCACCTCACCGCTGGTGAACAGGGCACAGGGCGGCGGGAAAGGTTTACCGATACGCTCAATTGTTTGGCAAATGGCCGCCAGGCAAATGCCGGCATGGCGCGCTTCCACGCCCCATAGTTCATCGGTGAGCAGGACAGGCTTGAAGCCTAACTCCCTGGCTTTTTTCATCGCCGCCGGAAATTTGGCCGTGTATTTATATCCCGGCATTATCCCGAAGATGCGAGAAGGCATCTTTTCAAACTCCTCCGCTTTTACCGTCTCATACTTCGGGTCTCCCCTGGCCAGGAACTCCCTGACTGCGGAGGGGACCTCCTTCCAGGCATCCCATTTCTTTATATTCTCCACCGCGAGCTGGAAAGTGGTGCAGTCGGGAAGGGTGTGCAGCCAGTAGTTCTGGTGCATAAGCTCGTCGTAGATAACTGGGTCGCGGGCAATTATGTGTACCGCCGGCGCCGGATAGATATACCGGCTTATCCGTCCGCCTTTCATCATATCAAGGTGGTTACGGACTGAGTTCACGTCTCTGGTAGGGGCACCATGCTCTATCTGCATGATATGCGTTGTCTTTCTCACGTCCTCCAGGCTTACGCCGGGCACGGGCATGGTTAGCGTGGACGAGACGCCATTGCTGACGCAGGTGAAAACCAGGTCGTTCCTGGTGAGCCCCCTGGTCATCTCAAGAATCCTCTCACAGCCGCTGACGCAATCTTCATCCGGTATGGGATGTCCACCAAAGGTGACACCTATTCTCTGGAGAATGCTGGGATGACCTTTCTTATCGATGACATGGCCGCCGGCGATTCTCTCGCCAAGCACGTCCTCAAGGGCCTTGGCGACTCTCTGGATTCCCTTGCCAGCCCCGAATACGTAGATGTTTTCTATTTGAGACAGGTCATAGACGGCATTTCCCGAATGCGGGTCTCCTGCCGGCTCGAACTCTCTGCACCCGACGGTAAGTTTATCACCTCTTAAGTGGATAAGCTTTCTGGCATTATGATATGGGTCCGCCGCCTGCAATCCGGCCTCAAGTATCTCCAGCATGGCCTTCCGGCCAGGCACGTTGCCGTGAGACACCAGGCTCCCGGTGTTCTTTATCCTCGGTTCCATCTTTTACTCTTAAAAAAGGTGTCTAAGTAGATTCAGGTGTCAGTTTCCGGAACGCCTGTGCGCCTTTATATTTTGCCTCATCACCCAGCTCTTCCTCGATGCGCAGCAGGCGATTGTGTTTGGGGATGTTCTTGGCGATTGGGGGGCCCGTTTTTATCTGGCCACAGCCATTCAGCACCGCTAAATCGGCAATAGTCGTGTCTTCTGTCTCGCCGGAACGGGTGCTCAGCATAGCGGCCCATCCCGCCCCGCTGGCGATTCGTATCGTCTCCAGTGTCTCGGAAAGCGTCCCTATCTGGTTGGGCTTAATCAGCACGGCATTGGCCGCGCCCAGCGCGATGCCTTTTTTCACCTGCTCGGGGCTGGTGGTGAAAAGGTCGTCGCCGACCAGTTGCACCCGCTCCCCGATACGCCTGGTGAGGACCTGCCAGCCACTCCAGTCCTCTTCGGACAGGGGGTCTTCAATGCTGATGATGGGATAAGTTTCTATCCATTCGCTCCATAAATCGGTTAGCTCCGCTGACGTTACTTTTCGTCTCTCGCACCGTAGAACATACTTGCCGTCCTGATACAGTTCCGAGGTAGCGGCATCAATGCCGATATAACACTGCTCGCCGAGGCTGTATCCGGCCGCTTCTATAGCCGAGGCAATCACCTCCACGCCTTCCCGGTTGGAGCGGAGCGGTGCCGCCAGCGGCCCCGTAGGCTGGGCGCTGACCCCTCTTTTCTGGAGCAGACTTATCAACGCATGGTAGATAGCAAACCCGGCTTCCAGCGCAGCCCGGTAACTGGGGACCCCGGCCGGTATTACCAGGTATTCCTGAAAGTCCACCGAATTCCGGGCGTGGGCGCCGCCAGTGAGCATATCAAACGCAGGCACCGGCAGGGCAAAGGGACCTTGGCCACCTAGGTACCTATACAGGGGTAATTTCTGACTGGCGGCGGCCGCCTGAGCGGTCGCCAGGGAAACGGCCAGGATAGCATTGCCGCCCAGCCGGCTTTTATTGGATGTGCCATCCAGCTTTATCAGTTTGCAGTCAATTGCCTCCTGCGGGGAGGCACGCATGCCTCTCAGGGCCGGCGCGATTATCTCACGGACATTTTGTACCGCCCTGAGGACACCCTTGCCGGCGAACCTTGCCGGGTCACCGTCGAGCAGCTGGCCTACTTCATGGCTGCCCACGCTGATGCCAGCGGGGACGGCGCCCCGACCGCAACTGCCATCTGAGAGCCATATCTCTGCTTCCACCGTCGGGTCGCCACGGAAATTCAGTACCTCGCGTGCCCATACCCGTGAGATTATGTCCGTATTCTTCATTTCACTTTGCCCCACAAAAGTCCTTTTTCTCAAATGAATATCTACCCATATGGTTAATTGGTGAGCATATTATCACACATTTACAATCTGTGTAGCAAAAGCTTTGTAAGGGCGGGAATTGCCACTGCCTCGACAATGTGGAGGAAATATTGAAGATGACCGGGCAAGTATGTTAACTTTTACTTTACCCGGACGGAATTTGCTTAATCGGTAAACGGGGTAAATTCTAGGAGGTAATGGACGGTAATGGAGAATGTTAAGGTTTCAGTCCGTCAGGCACAGGATTTCTGCGCTGAGTGTTTTGAAAAATCGGGTGTTCCCAAAGAGGATGCGGAGAACATTGCCGATAACCTGGTTCTGGCAAACCTGAGGGGCGTTGACTCTCATGGCATTATACGTATTCCCTATTATGTAGAGGGCATTCGTAAGGGTCTGGTGAAGGCCAGCTCTGATATTCGCATTGTTGAAGAATCGGCCAGCATAACCCTGCTGGACGGGGGGAATGGACTAGGCATTCCGGTGGCCACGAAAGCCACTGCTTTAGCGATTGATAAGGCGAAGTCCACCGGCGTGGGCATAGTCGGTGTCAGGAATCTGGGACATGTGGGGATGCTGGCTTATTACCTTAAGAAAGTTATCGGGCTCGGCTTTATCGGGTTTGCCTGTGTCAACGCCGCGGCGGTTATGATTCCCTGGGGTGGCCGGGAGAATTTGTTCGGCACCAACCCGCTGGGCATAGGCTTTCCCGTGGACGAGGGAAGCTCAATAATTCTGGACATGGCCACCAGTGGTCTTGCCCGTTTCAAAATCAGGGTGGCGGCCCGGCGGGGCAAGGCAATACCGGAAGGGGTGGCTCTGGATAAGCAGGGCAAGCCGACCACCGACCCCAAGGCGGCACTGGAGGGATTTTTACTACCCTTTGGCGGGTATAAGGGTTATGGGCTGGTGCTGGCGGTTGAGGTATTAGCCAGTGCGTTGCTGGGCGCTCTGCAGAGCAAATATATAAAAGCACATGCCTCAACACAGGGCGGTTTTCTTATTGCGGCCATTGATATCCGCAAGTTCCGGGACTACGGGGCATACCAGCAGGACGTTTTGCATTTAATCGGCAATGTTAAGTCATGTCCTCCCATGGCTGGTTTCACTGAGGTATTCCTGCCCGGGGAGATTGAGGAGCGCGAGGCGGGGAAGAGAGCCAAAGACGGCATACTGATAGAAGACGAGACCTGGAAAGAGCTAACCAATCTGGCGAAAGAGTTGAACATTAAGCCGCCTAGGGCACAGCGCTCGCTGTAGACCGATGTTACCTGGCGGCGTTCGGCGTTGAGGAAGAGCGATGCTTTGCGCCAGCGTGGGTCATGCAGGCGGGCGCGGAAGACAGACTCAATATCCAGGTCAACTGCGATTAAGTCTTCGGCAAACTGTTCGCCCCGGGCGATAAGTTCACCTTTTTCGTCCAGTACCATGCTGTTGCCGTCAAATACCAGTTCATCTTTGGGGTCAACAAAGCCAACGACAACCGTTATCCCCGTGGCACTGCGGACGACCTCATCCAGTGCTTTAAGGTTCTCCGAGATGAACTGCGGCTTGAAAAGCAAATCTTCCGGCGGGTAGCCACAAATAGCCAACTCCGGAAACGTCAGGAGGTCTACCCCCAGGGCCCTGGCATCATCAATGGCTTTTAATATTTTTTGCTTATTGCCCGGGAAGTCGCCGATGGTGGTATTAATCTGAGCCATGCCCAGGCGCAAGCGGCGCATATTTATCCCTCCATGGACAGCCCAGAAAAAAGCTCACAGAATCGGCAGGTATCTCTTCAACTCGTATTCGGTCACCTGTGTCCGGTACTGGTCCCACTCTATCTTCTTGTTCTTAATGAAGGCATTGAAGACGTGGTCGCCGAGGGCTTTCTTTACTAGTTCGCTCTTCTCGGTCAGCAGGATAGCATCCAGCAGGCTGGCGGGCAGGGTGACGATGCCTCTTCGCTCTCTCTCCGTCTCACTCATTTCATAGACGTTCTCTTCGATTGGGTCCGGCACCTCGTAATTTTTCTCAATGCCCTCCAGGCCGGCGGCCAGCATCACGCTGAAAGCAAGATAGGGATTACAGGCCGGGTCCGGGGAACGAAACTCAATCCGGGTTGCCTTCTCTCGACCTGGCCGGTACTCGGGCACGCGGATGAGGTCAGACCGGTTACGCCGCGCCCAGGAGAGATAGACCGG
>VGOH01000015.1 GCA_016875955.1 Chloroflexota bacterium | reverse complement strand
TGGGACGAGCTCGGAGCCGACCTGTCCGCAGGCCCCTGTTACCAAAATCTTCTTCATGGCAATCTCAGTATTTACCAGCCTTTCAAACTTGGTTGTTTTAAGTCTTGAGAACGCCGGCCGTTTCCAGTATTCTCCAGAAGGCGTAATCGGCGTAATGGACGATTGTGGCCACGAGGCTTCGCCTGACATTTTCCCCTTCCATTGAGTGGGCACCAGCGATATGGGCAATCTTTTCCGGCAAGCCTACCGATAGCGCGATATGGACGCCGTATACCGGATGCCGGATTGACGGCCAGCCGGTAACGCTGGGGTCAGCTTGCCACCTCGCCTGATTGGCGGCGTCAAACTCAAAAGGCTTGCCCAGGTCATGGCAGAGCCCGCCCGCGATTACCTCATCCATGTCCACTTTAAATTGCGGGAAAGTATCGGCTAAGTCTTTAGCCATAACTGCCGCTAAACGGGCCACAGACCTGAGGTGGTCTGCCTGGGTACCGGTTTTCATCTCTGGAGTGCTGGGGTTTCCCGAGGCCGGTATATCTTCAATCTTTTTATATCCGCTGGTGGCCAGTGACACCGCCCAAGCATCGTAAACCTTCTCCCTGATTTCGCGGTTATTTATCAGTCTGGCTTCGGGAAGGGCTTTGATTACGCCGTCGCGTATCTTTTTATTAAGCTCCATTTTCGGTTCCTCCATTTATATTGTTATCAGGCTGAAGATAGGTCCTCGGTCTCGCTGACGATAGCTTTATATATATGGGGGCGCCTGTCCCTCAGGAAAGGCGTGCTCTGTCTGGCACTGATGAGAGACTGCCTGTCCAGCTCGGCGGTGATTACCTTTTCGCCTTCCCCGGCATCAACGATGATTTCTCCCCTGGGACTGATTATCCGGCTGCAGCCGCAGAAAATAGCATCGCCTTCCTGTCCGGTGTGATTGCATGGTGCCAGAAAAGCGATGTTCTCCATGGCGCGGCAGGTCGTCTGGGCATTCCACCGGCGCAGCCAGGCAGCTTTGTCTATTGAACCCGGACCGGTGCTGCCGGGCAGGCTGCTCGCTTCCGGGGATAGGTAGCCGATTGGGGAAGCGAAGGGCACCACTATCAATTCCGCGCCATTCAACGCCACACAGCGTGCTGACTCCGGGAAATGAAGGTCATAACAGATGACCATGCCGACCTTCCAGTCATGGATTTGAAATACCGGATATTTGGACCCGTAGCGGTAGTAAATCAGTTCTAAAGCCCTGAAGCCGGCGGGGTGGGTTTTGCGGTATTTACCGATTATCTGGCCCTGCGGGTCAACCACCATGGCCGTGTCAAAATAGATGCCGGGCTGTTCCTGTTCGTAGATGGTGGCGATAATGTAAACGCGGTGCTGCTTCGCCTTTTCCTTGATGCGGGTGATAGAAAAGCCGTCATCCGTCTCAGCCCATTGTACGTACTTGTAATCGCGGTACTGGGCGAAGTACAGATTGTTGAAGAATTCGGGCAGCACTATTAAGTCCGGTTTCTCGGCTGCTGCCTGGTCTATGAAATCACAGGCCCGGGCAACGTTGGTATCTCTATCATGGCCGCAATTCATCTGAACCAGGCTCAGCTTCATTTTGCTGCCTCCTTACAATTTGAGGTAAAGATGCGGACTATTTGCCCGATGTGAGCATATTTTAAATATCCGCTGGGGAAAATGCAATTATCTGGTATAATCTGAATAGAGGGTTCTGGCAAATAGTTGAATTGTACCCGGAGCGATTATTGTGGACAGGCTATTGACCATCATCATGGCCGGGGGCACCGGCGATAGGCTGCAGCCATTGACCAGAGTGCGCTCCAAGCCCGCGGTTCCTTTCGCCGGCAAATTCCGGCTCATCGATTTCCCCCTGAGCAACTGTATTAACTCAGGCATCCGGCAGATTTATATCCTCATCCAGTACCGGTCCTGGTCGTTGCAGAAGCACATTCAGGAGGGATGGGGCATTTCCAGTTCACGGCTCGGGGAGTACATTTACTGTGTTCCGGCGCAACAGAAGATAGGGAAAGAATGGTACCGGGGCACAGCCGATGCCATACGTCAAAATATTGACCTTATCCGGCAGAAGGGCTTTGATAATGTTTTGATTCTTTCCGGTGACCATGTGTACAAGATGGATTACGCTCAACTCATCGCCCACCATAGAAAAAATAAGGCTGGCCTGACCATATCCACGATAAGAGTAAAAAAAGAGGTGGCTGCTGATAGTCTCGGCGTCTTTGAGGTTGGTGACAACTCCAGGATAGTCTCCTTTGAAGAAAAGCCGGCGCAGCCCAAGGCGGTCTCTCCGGGTTCTGATGATGTTCTGGCATCAATGGGCATTTATATCTTTAAGACCGATGTTTTGCTGGAGATTTTAAAATTAAAGGGAGATGACTTTGGTCGTGATATCATTCCCGGATTGGTTAAAGAAAGGCCGGATATCTTCATTTACGATTTTACGGCGCAGAATAAAATCGAGGATTTCGTTACCGAAATAGTAGATGGTAGGCGGGGCAAGGTTCTGGTTGAAAGAACTCGTGACTCTTCGTACTGGAGAGATGTCGGTACCATAGATTCTTATTACGAGGCGAGTATGGATCTTGTCGGCGTAGACCCCGCCTTCAATCTATATGGAGACAAATGGGTGTTCCGGACGTACGAGAGGTCATTGCCGCCGAGTAAGTGTATTATTGGCGGACGGGCGCTGGAGTCCATGGTATCTGATGGCTGTATCATCAGTGGCGGCCTGGTGCAGCGGTCCATACTGTCGCCAGGGGCAATTGTGGAGAGAGACGCGCTGGTGGAAGATTCGATAATTTTTGATGATGTCATTATAGAACCTGGTGTGAGGATAAGGCACGCTATTATTGATAAGCAATCTAGGATTCGGGTTGGCCTGTCCCTGGGCTATGACCTGGAGGCGGACAAAAGAAGGGGCTGCACCATTTCCGAAAAAGGTGTGACCGTCGTCCCGAGGAGCATGGACATTAGCCCGGCCCGAAGCTACGTTACCATTGCACGAACATCGGCATGACCACGTGGATATAGTTGTCCGAGCCCACCGGTCGGATGACGCCGGGGCTTGAAGGGTTGGTCGTTTCCAGGGCTACCTGTGTCTCCTGAAGAACGCTGAGAACGTCGGTGAGATATCTGCCATTGAAAGCAATCTTGGCTTCCTCGCCTTCAACCGTGGCGTCAATCTCGCCAACGTCGTCGCCGATTTCTTCAGAGCGCGCGGAGACGGTAAGCTTGCCCGATTTCTTGGCGGCGCCCGGGGTGACGACCAGGCGGACAATGCCGCTGCCATCGCGGGCGAAGATTGAAGCCGTCTTGGTGGCCATTAGAAATTCGTCAACGCTGACTATCATGCGTGTGTTGTAGCTGGACGGGATGAGCTGGGTGTAGTTGGGGAACGTCCCCTGGACGAGCTGTGAGACCAGCTCAATATCTTTCAGGCGGAACAAAGCCTGGCTTTTATTGCGATTTACCGTTATTGACACCGGTTCCTCCTGGTCGGCTACCAGACGGTTCAGCTCGGCGAGGGTGCGGGCGGGGATGATGGCGTCAGTCGACTCGGCTACCGGTGCGGCGAGCGGCAAACGGAAAACGGCCAGTCGGAAACCATCAGCCGCGGCCAGGGTCAAGAGATTATCCTTAAACTGAGCAAAAACACCGGTGAGCACCGGGCGTGACTCCTCGGTGGCGGCGGCGAAGACGACCTGGTTGATGCCCTGCTGGAAGGCCTCAACTTCTACCTGGGTGGTCGCGCCTTCTTCAACCTTGGGTATGGGTGGGAAGTCCTTGGCATCCACGCCGCTGATGCGCGCCTCAAAGCGGGCGCATTTCAGTTCCAGAGTCTTGGTGCGCGGCGACAGGCTGATATTTATCTTATCGTTGGGCAGGGAGCTGATGAACTCGGTGAGCAGTCGGGCGGGAACGGTTATGGCGCCCTCTTCTTCTATCTTGGCGCCGAGCCAGCAGGTGATGGCCATTTCCAGGTTGGTGGCGGCCAGCTTGAGGCGGGACTGGTCGGTGGCGATGAGGATGTTATTGGTGATGGGCAGCGTGGTCCGGGCGGCAACCGCTCTCCCGACGATGTTGAGGCCACGGTTCAGGTTCTCCTGCAAACATGATAACTTCATGATTATTACCCCCAATCAATGCTGTGGTGCAATAGTATATAATAATTATTTCTTATCTTCAAGAGTTATGGTGCCGCTTTTGCCGCCACTTTTTTTGACCAGGCGGAGGCTTTCAATCCTCATGCCCCGGTCCACCGCTTTGCACATATCGTAGATGGTGAGGGCAGCGACGGCGGTGGCGGTCAAAGCTTCCATCTCAACCCCGGTCTTGCCGGTGCTCTCAACGGTGGTGGTGATTGCCACCGTGCTTTCCTTATCATCAATGCTGAAATCAATCCTGACATCGCTGATGAGTATGGGGTGGCAGAGCGGTATCAGGTCCGGGGTCCGCTTGGCGGCCATGATGCCGGCGAGCTGGGCCACAGAAAGCACGTCCCCTTTGGCCATCTGGCCTTTCTTAATCAGTCCCAGCGTATCAGGCTGCATCCTGACCAGGCCCCTGGCGACCGCCTGCCGGTGGGTGTCAGGCTTGCCGGCGATGTCCACCATCTTCGGGCGGCCTGATTCGTCTAAATGGGTTAAATTTTTCATGATTAGCCTCCCACCTGGGAGAAAGGTCTATCCCTAGGCACTAACCCTTCCGCGAGTTTATGTTTCCGCGGCTTGCTGTCCACCGCCTTTTTAATCAGTTTTTTCAGTTCCTCGGCTGATACCCCCTGGCGCAGCGGCTGGCGCAGGTCAATCTCCTGTTCGCTCAAGAGGCAGGGGCGGAGTTTGCCATCGGCGGTGAGGCGGAGGCGGTTACAGCGAAAGCAGAAATGGTCGCTGATGGGAGTGATAAAGCCAATAGTGCCTTCCGCCCGGGGCAGGCGGTAATATTTGGCCGGGCCGTTGCCTTTGAACGTGCAGGGCTCCAGCTCACCAAGCACCGCCAGTCGTTCCTTTAATTCGTTGACGGAAATAAAAGAAGTGGCCGCCATTTCCCGGTTTAAAGGCATATGCTCGATGAAGCGGACATGCCAGCCATCTGCCACCGTTTTGCGGGCAAAGTCCAGCACTTCATCATCGTTTATGCCAGCCATCACCACCATGTTGATTTTAATCGGTTTGAGCCCGGCCACGCCCGCCGCCCCGATGCTGGCCAGCACGTCAGCGAGGTCGCCGCCGCGGGTGATTTGCTTGAATTTATCCGCTTTAAGCGTATCCAGGCTGATGTTAACCCGCCGCAGTCCGGCAGCTTTCAGCTCTTCGGCGTACCGGGCCAGCAGGGTACCGTTGGTGGTGAGAGCAATGTCATCAATGGTGTCTATCTGCGCCAGCATCTGGACCAGACGGGACAGGCCGATGCGCACCAGCGGTTCGCCGCCGGTGATTCTGATTTTTTTAATACCCAGTTCGGCAGCGGTGGCCGCCACCCGGTAAATCTCCTCATAGCTCAGGATATCATCGTGCCGGAGCAGGTCTATCCCCTCGGCGGGCATACAGTAGATACAGCGCAGGTTGCACCGGTCGGTGACCGAGATACGCAGGTAGTCTATGGGGCGCTGAAAAGAGTCAGAAAGCCCGGTCATATGCTCTCATTCTCCGGTATTTTTAAAACCTTCAATTAAATTTCCCCGCTTTTCAGAGCCATGGCGGCTTTGCTGGCCGCCTGTCCGCGGTGGCTGATTTTATTTTTCAGCTCCAGGGGCAGCTCCGCCATGGTTTTGCCCGGTTCCGGCAGATAGAAAATCGGGTCATAGCCGAACCCATATTCGCCACGCGGCTCAAAGGTGATGAATCCGGGACATTCGCCGGAATAAAGCTTCACTTTTCCCTCAGGCGTGGCCAGGGCAATCACGCACCGGAAGCGGGCGGTTCTTCTCTCCCAGGGTACGCCGTTCATTCGTTTTAATAGGTAAGCAATGCGCTCGACATCGTTGGCGTTTGCGCCGGCATAACGAGCGGAAAGCCTTCCCGGTTCGCCACCCAGGGCGTCCACTTCCAGCCCGGAATCATCAGCCAGAGTCAAAAGTCGGCTCTGGGCCGCGATAACGGTGGCTTTTAAACGGGCATTTGCTTCCAAGCTATCTCCCGCTTCGTCGACCTCAATGGAGAGGCCCTGTTCCGCCATTGTCACCAGCTTGCGGTCAAGGTCGGCGAGCAGGCTCCGATACTCCCGCACTTTAGCCTGGTTGTTGGTGCCGAGGAGAAGCTTGGGCGGCAAGGACAACTCCAGCGAATCCCTGGGTGTCACCCGGTGAGGTCCTCGACCGACATGGCCGACATCGTCATCGTCTGCAGGGTGCCTCTTGAGCCGAGTTCTATGGCTACTTTGGATATGGCTTTATTGTTCGGCGCTTCAAGGATATTTATAAAATCGTACGGTCCCAGAAGAGCATACTGGGCCAGTATCTTGACGCCCATGGACTCGACTTCTTTGTTAACTTCCTGGAGCCTTTTGGGATTGGACTTAAGGGTCTTTCTCCCCTCATCGGTCAGTGTCGTCAGCATCACATAAACAGCCATAATCACACCCCCCATATCATAGTATAATACAATAATATCGCTGACAATTAACTCAGTCAAGGGCTACGAAACGTCTGGCCATTTTCTCTGGCTCAGTACTCGATACCTTTTCGGGCTTTAATACCCCGGTCATAGGGGTGTTTTATTTTCACCATTTCCGTGACCAGGTCAGCACGCTCAATGACGGACGCTTCCGCATAGCGGCCGGTCAGGATAAGTTCAACCCCGGAGGGCTTTGCCTCAATGAGCTGGATGACGTCTTCCAGGCGGATGAGCTTGAAGTAAACGGCCACATTTACCTCGTCAAGCACCACCATATCGTATTTGCCGCTCAGCATCGCCTGGCGGGCCGTCTTCAGGGCTAACTCCGCCTGGGCTATTTCCTCGGGGTTGATATTGCTGGGGTCAATGAGGCAGCGTAGCCCGAAGCTGGCTATCTCTACGTTCGGCAGCCTGGGGAGGGAGCTGAACTCGCCGTAGGGGTATTTCCCCTTCATGAAGAAAACAATGAAGACCTTCAGATTATGGCCGACAGCGCGCAATATGGAGCCCAGCGCCGCCGAAGTCTTGCCCTTGCCGTTGCCGGTGAAGACCTGGATTAATCCTTTGCTTTTTTTACTGACCAAGGGTACGCCTGCTCTGCCTTATTGAAAACTCACGTTAAGGAAAGACATTGTCTCACATTTTGAAGGGTTACCTGATTTTCCAGCGACGTCAGTTTAGCAGCCAAATCGGGGTTTGTCAATCAAGCGTGGCGTGGTACCCGGCGTCTGGTCCTGATGAAGGTGGTTATGCCGATAAGTCCGGGCAGGGCGATGCTGTAGCTCACCATGAGTGCCGAGTTGCCGAGCCACCAGCAGACCAGCGGCAGGGAGATAAATAAAATGGCGCAGGCCAGGGTCACGTTTCTCTTGATGAGCAGGGCCAGGATGGCCGGTCCGGCCACGAGCAGCATTGGCTTGGTGAGGACGACCAGAAAGACGCCGATGGTAGTGCTGACGCCGCGCCCGCCGCGGAAGCCGATGAACAGCGGCCAGTTGTGGCCGATTACGGCGGCGGTGCCGACAAGCAGGATGGTGTAGAAAGGCATATTCCATGCCTGGGCGATGAGAACGGCGAGGGCGCCTTTGCCCGCGTCCACCAGCCCGACGATGACCCCCGTCTTGGGGCCAAGCTGGCGGTAGGCGTTGGCGGCACCCATGTTAAGGTCGCCCACCTGCCGGATGTCAACGTGCCTGACCATGTGCCCGGCGAGGTAGCCGGTGGGGATGGCGCCGAGGAGATAACCCAGCAGTATGACTAACCAGGGCATCATTTTATTTTTAATGGTGCCGGGAGTGGGACTCGAACCCACAAGGATTGCTCCAGCGGATTTTAAGTCCGCCGCGTCTGCCAGTTCCGCCACCCCGGCGCGTATAGAATTATTGTAAGGGGTAACATAACGGGCGTCAAGGAGGGGAGGTTAGCTTATGGGGCAATGGATAGCTGTGGTTTTTCACTGCTTATCTCTTTTCGTTAATCACCATACCTCTTGCTACTTGACAAACGTTATAAATGGTGTTATAAATAGATAGTAAGATTTTTTGTTGGACTTTACCGTTTCATCTTTGCCTAGCCCTTCAATTTGAAGGGCTTCTTTGTTTTAATCTAACAATTTACTTTTCTGAGCCTTTTCTTCTACTAATACTACTTCTGTTATTCTACCTTTCTGTGGGTCATCTCTTTCCTGACGTTTTAATATACCCTCATCTAGCAATTCATGTATAGCATCCCTGCGTTCTTTCGCTGTTCCAGGAATTGAATGCTTACCACTTTGTGACCATTGGTCAATTATCCTAGGAGTCCAATACTTCAATGGACTGGGACCTCTGTGTACCATCTTCACTATGGCTGATTTCAACTTTTGCATATCTACGGGTATTGGTTTTTCAATTTCTATATGGTCTGTTTCTCCAGCTGCTGCTTCTAAATCGCTTGACACAGAACCAGGAACACCGCAAATAATTACTCGCTGACCAAATTTGTTTTTCAACATCGTAACAAGTCGGACATAATCCCTGTCTCCGGTTACAACTAGAAAGGCTTTAACTTTACTGGCCATATCTGCTTCAAGCGCCTCTGTTATTGCATCTAACGCTAGCACCATATCAGCTGCATTCTTCACTCGTTCTATTTTTTCTGTTCCCTTAGTATAAGTGCTGCGTTTTACAGGAATATGTATAGCCTCTATGCCAGCAACTTGAATTTGCCTATTCAATTCCGAAGGATGCTCTGCGAAATCAGCGTAGGCTCTCATCATGGATGGTCTACCATATTTTTTCGCCTTCTTAACTAAATACGAAAAATTGGGTTCCTGTCCATAATCGTTCAAAAGACCATATCTTAAATTCTCAAAATCAATAAACATGGCTACTTCATCCATCTTACTGCTCCTGTAAATTTGTATTTTTACCCTCTTCCACTTTTACTTATTCTGACTATGTGGCCTTAATATATAACTGAAGGTATATGTTGTCAATAGTTATAAAACCCATTGAATAGCAATATTGGAGCGAGCAAGATATGAATTCCCTGGACTCCTTAATTGACACCCAATCTGCCTTACGTTAATATAGCCATTAGTTTCAGTTTTCTTTTCGGATATGAGCTGTGGGCGCAGGCAGGCTTTATAAACTGGACGATGGTGGGTTTGTCGCCGATGTTAATTACCATGTTTTTGAGCACCCGGCGGCGTCCAACTGGTGGGGGGAGCTGACCCTCAGGGAAAATGTGCCCCTCGACGAGGGCGACCTTTTTGAGGTAGAGTTTGAAGACCGGCGCCGCAGCAAGTGCCAGCTGAAGAAGAGGGTGAACCGGGCGGTAAGCGGTTATCCCACGCGCTACGTATATCACGTCACCGGCTTCAGTCCCATTGGATAGCTTTACATAAATTATAATAACTTGAATTTTTTAACAGAGGTAATCAGCTATGATGGATGCAGTCAATATTTTCCGCTCCCCGAACAAGTTGATTTTCGGCAACGGTGTGGTCTCCCAGGTGGGCGCCGAGGTAGCAAGGATGGGCGCCAAGAAGGCGTTCATTATCACTGACCCGGGGGTGGCCAAAAGCGGTTTGACTGCTGGCGTTGAGGCGGCTCTAAAAAAACAGAAAATAGAATACGGGCTTTTTGCGCGTGTAGAACCCGAACCGCCAGCCCACCTCGTTGATGAATGCGCCCGGGAAGTGCGTGAAGACGGCTACGACATCCTCATTGGCGTGGGTGGGGGCAGTTCGCTGGACGTGGCCAAGGGTGCTTCCATCGTGGCCACCAACGGTGGCGGAGTGCTTGACTACGTCGGCCGGGAGGTGGTTCCCCGCGCCGGTGTACCCAAGGTCCTGATTCCCACCACGGCCGGGACCGGCAGCGAGGTGACCTGGGTGTTCGTGGTCACCGATGAGAAAGATAATGACAAAAAGGTCGTTTTCAGCTATTACAACCTGGCGGATGTGGCCATCGTTGACCCTCTGTTGACCTTGTCCATGCCGCCGAAGGTGACGGCAGACACCGGTATGGATGCGCTGACCCATGCTGTGGAGACATACGTTTCCCGCACTTCAACCCCCTTTGGTGATGTTCTGGCTCTGGAGGCTATCCGCCTGATTGGCGAGAATCTGCCCATCGCCTGCGCCAAAGCGAATAACGTCGAAGCCAGATACAATATGTCGCTGGGGGCGACCGTGGCCGGGCTGGCGTTTGGCAGTGGTGGGGTAGGGGCGGTACACGCGCTGGCCTACGTGCTGGATACGGAATACCACCTGTCGCATGGCCGGACCAATGCCATCATGCTGCCCTACGTGGTCGATTACAACAAGACGGGCGCCCTGGAAAAATACGCCCACATTGCCCGGGCGATAGGCGAAAATACCGACGGCCTGACCGACTACCAGGCAGTGGAACTGCTGGTCCTCAGGTTGCACCAGCTGCTTGAAGACGTCGGTATACCAGCCACGCTGGGCGCTTACGGCATTACGGAGGCAGACCTGCCCAAGCTGGTGGCTGGCGGCATGAAGCAGAGCCGGCTTTTTTCCGTCAACCCGCGTGACCTGACTGAGGCCGACGTGGAGGGGATATACCGCAGCGCACTTTGATTTGACAGTAAACCTGCCCTGAGTTAACATAGGCGTAATCTTATTGGATTCAGGAGGCGGCCTTTGAGTGAAAATAAGTATCTGGCAGCGTTAAAGGAAAGCATTGTTGCTCTGGATTTCGCCGGCGTAGTCAAATTAGCCAAAGAGGCCATAGAGGCGGGCGTTGACCCCAACAAGGCCATCAACGAGAGCATGGTGCCGGGAATGGCCATCGTCGGCGAGAAGTTTGAAAAGGGAGATTACTTCCTGTCCGAGCTGGTGGTGGCCGCCGAGGTGATGAAGGAAGGGTTGAAGGTGATAACGCCGTACATAAAAGGCGAGGGCGCCCAGAAGCTGGGCAAGGTGGTTATCGCCACGGTGGAAGGCGACCACCATGACCTGGGCAAGAATATCGTCACCAGCCTGCTGCGGATGCAGGGTTTTGAGGTGATTGACCTGGGCGTTGACGTCGCCACGGAAAAGATAATCGGTGCCGTGAAGGAGCACCAGCCGTCGATTCTGGGCATGTCGGCGCTGCTCACCCTCACCATGCCCAAGATGGGCGAGGTCATCAAGGCGCTGAAAGCGGCCAGCATGAGACAGAAGGTCAAGGTTATTATCGGCGGTACCGCCATAACGCAGGATTTTGCTGCCAGCATTGGCGCCGACCACAAGGCGGTCAATGCCCTTGAGGGCGTCAAGAAGTGCGTGGAGTGGGTGAGCTCTCCGGGAAGGAGGAACTAGCATGGTCGAGATGACACGCCGGGAGCGGATTTTAAAGGCGAGCCACCGGGAAAAGGTGGACAGGTTGCCCTTCTTTCATAACTGGCGTCACATGCAGACCGGCTGGGCGGAGAGAGAGGCCCGCAACCGGGTTATGGGCATCAGCTGGGCCAGGCCCAGCTACGTGACCAAGATACATGACGTGGATATCAGCGAGCAGTGGCTCAAAAAAGACGGCCAGACGGTTTACCACCGCGTCTTCACCACGCCGGTGGGCACGGTCTATCAGGATGAGATGAGGGCGCCCGGCACTGGCCAGTGGCACGGCAT
The DNA here is from genome assembly GCA_016875955.1 of Chloroflexota bacterium. Lineage (GTDB taxonomy): Bacteria > Chloroflexota > Dehalococcoidia > Dehalococcoidales > RBG-16-60-22 > E44-bin89. The sequence continues at coordinate 1,737 of VGOH01000015.1, read as the reverse complement.
GCGCAGCTGGAATGACATCACACCCTGGTGTACCGCGCGCCTGATAAAAGAACCGGAAGATTATAAGGTCGTGAAATTCATTGTGGAGCATACCGAGTATATCGCTGACTACTTTCCTCTTGAGCAGGCCAAGGACTGGCTGGGCGATGAGGGCGTGGTCATGGATGTTCAACCTCACCAGCCGATGCAGACGCTGATGATTGACTGGGTGGGCAGTGAGGGGGGAAGGTTTTTCATACATCACGCCAGGTATCTGGACCTGGTGGAGGACCTCTGTCAGGCCATTGCTAAAAGCCGCGAGCCCATGTACGAGATAGGCGCCAAATCGCCGGCAGACGTCATCTGGTGCGGCGATAACATTGACGGGGTGCTGGTCAACCCCAGGCTCTATGAGAAATACTTCCTGCCCGAGTATGAGAAGATGGCCAGAATATGCCATAAGCACGGCAAGCTGCTGGCCAGCCATATGGACGGCAGGGTGGGGGTGCTCAAAGACCTGATTGCCCGAACCCCGCTGGATATCATTGAGGCGCTGCACCCGCCGCCGCTGGGCGACCTTTCCATAGGCGAGGCACTTAAAGCCTGGCCGGACAAGGTCATCTGGGTGGGTTTCCCGGGCTCGGTGTACACCATGGGGCCGAAGGCGACCAGGGAACATGCCCTGAACCTGCTGCGGGACGTAATACCTGGGGAAAGGCTGTGCCTTGAGGTGTCCACGGAGAACATTGTCTCCAATGAGAACCTGTTAACGCTGACCTCGGTGCTGGAGAATGCGGAGCTCCCTCTGACCGCGGCGAAGATAGACAGGATAGAAAAGGCGCTGAAACGATAGGACATTCTCCGACCTTCCGACTTCATACTTTGCACAGCGCAGGCAGACTATGGCACTGCTCGAGCTGATAAAAAAGCGGAAAAGCGTTCGCCGTTTCCTGGACCGGCCCGTGGAGCGGGAGAAGATTTTGCTGTGCCTGGAGGCGGCCCGGGCCGCTCCCTCGGCCTGCAATTCCCAGCCGTGGCGATTCATCGTCGTCGATGACCCGGAGCTGAAAAAGCGACTCTGCGAGCGTGCCTTCCGTGGCGTTTATTTCATCAACACCTTCTGCCAGCAGGCGCCGGTTATCGTGGTCATCGTCTCGGAGAAGGGCAAATTTCTTACCCGCATCGGCGGCATGTTCCGGGGGACGAAATACTATCTTATTGATATCGGCATCGCCGGTGAGCATTTCGTCCTGCAGGCGGAAGAGCTGGGACTGGGCACCTGCTGGATAGGCTGGTTTAACGAGTCGTGGGTGAAGAAGGTGCTCGGCATTCCCAGAGAGAAAAAGGTGGACATCCTGATTGCGCTGGGCTATCACGACAAGCAGAAGGCGAAGGCGGCGCACGACAGGGAACCAATAGAGAAAATAGCCTCGTTCAACGCCTACTGAGAAAAAGCTGGAGGCGACGGTCGGATTCGAACCGCCGAATAGGGGTTTTGCAGTCCTTTGTAGGCTGTCCTGCCCCATGTTTTCGGGTGTCATATGGGCCCGTTTTGTAGCTAAACGGGTGCATAATCAAGGAGCTACATGCCGTCTTGTAACACCTCATGCCACCAAGTTCGTTAGCAAAAATACCTGTAAAAGAGTCTGAATCTCACCGTCTGTCACTTTTAGGTGTTTTGTTTGCGTAATCATACTAATGCGTCCTTCAAGTTATAGTGAAACGAACTTGCCCGCCTTTCGGAGTCGCAATATGCTA
>VGOH01000014.1 GCA_016875955.1 Chloroflexota bacterium | reverse complement strand
CGATGAACCGGCCCACGTTGGGGATGACCACTGCGGCCAGCACGCCCAGGATGGCGACCACGATGAGCAGCTCAATCAGGGTGAACCCCTTCTCGCCCCTTTTTGGTAACCTCATTTCTTCACCTCCTTATTCACCTTTATTACCTTCTGGTAAAAAGAGATTACCAGGCAACATTTGCATCATAGAGCATAGTGATTTCACTTACAATACTGCGAAGAGGTGATTTTCAGTGTGGAGGACTAATGCTTTCGGGTGAGTAGACATAAGACTTTTCGCCTAGTACCCGACTATTTCTGGCTGTCGGGCGCAAGACCCCGCTTTACGGCGTATGCCGCCGCCTGGCTGCGGTTGGCCAGGTGTAGTTTGTCCATTATATTGCGCAGGTGCGTCTTCACCGTATTCTCTGAGATAAACAGCGAATCAGCGATTTCTTTGTTGGTGGCTCCCTGCGCTATCAGCCGCAGCACCTCGTCTTCCCGGGGGCTCAGGGCAGCTTCTTCATCAACCGCCGCTTTGGCCTTGAAACCAGTGGCTGAACCTTTAAATTCGGTGAGCAGTTTTGCCGCCATAACCGGGGAAATAATGACGCCACCCTGGGCAATATGGGCGATTGCCTGAACGAGTTCCTCTGGCTCCGTATTCTTCAGGATATAGCCGGTAGCCCCGAACTTGATGGCACGGAAAAGGTCAGCTTCATTTTCGGAGACGGTTAAAACCAGGATATTTATCTGGGGCATTCTGGCCTGGAGCACCTGCGTGGCCTCCAGCCCGTTGCACTGCGGCATGTTCAGGTCCATCACGATAACATCAGGCGCCAGTTCCGCGGCTTTTTCTATTGCCTCCAGCCCGTTGTTCGCCTCCCCCACCACACTGATATTCTCCTGATTTGCCAGAACGGTGACTATGCCGCGGCGAAAAAGGGCGTGGTCATCTACCACCAGTACCTTTACCGGTTCCATCTCACATCCTCACTTTCTCCACCGGTAGATGGACCTTTACTTCAGTGCCCTTACCGGGAGCAGTTTCAATCCACACTTTACCCCCAAGCCCCTCGGCCCGCTCCTTGATGATGGTCAGGCCGTGATAGCCAGGCGGGTATTCCTCCAGTGCTTCAAGGTTAAAACCCTTGCCATTGTCTTTTATTATCATTTCCACCGAGTCTCCGGTATTTCTCAGCCTTACGTCAACGCTGCTGGCCATAGCGTGGCGCCGGACATTGGTCAATGCTTCCTGGCCGATGCGCAGCAGCTGCAGTTCTGCCACCGGGGAAAGCTGGGCAAAAGGCTTGGCGATTTCAAACTGCACCGGGATACCATTGTTGCTGCTGAACTCCCGGACATAGTTGCCCAGAGCGGCCAGAATGGAAACGTTTTTAATTTCGGTGCTTAACTGGTCGATTGACTCCCGGATATCCTCGTAAGTGTCCTGCACCACGTTGCGGATTTCAGTAAGCTCGGTGATGGCCTGTACGGTATTCTTTGAGGTGAGCAGGTCACTGACCGACTTTGTCTTCAGGTTGAGATAGCTTAAAGACTGGGCAACACCGTCATGAATCTCTCTGGCAATGCGGCGGCGCTCTTCAATTATGGCATCCCGTTCAATGCGACGCCGTATATTCAGGTTGATGCGGTAGGGCACGGTGGCGGCAACTAAGGAGAAAAGCGTATAGACGATGAGCAGGGTGAGATTGTACCCCTGCATTATCCAGGCAATTCGCGTGGTGAACTGGCTGAGGAATACGTGCGTGAGCGAAAGGACGATGGATGCGGTGGCAGCCAGGGCAAGGGCCACTCTTTCTTCAAAGAGCAGGGCAGCCGTCATGATTGGCGTGAGGGAATAAAGCAGGAAGATGCTGTTCAGGCCATGGGTGTAAACGATGAGCAGGATACAGAGGATGAAATCCCCGCTCAGTATCAGGTAGGTCATGGTGCCTCTGGCCTGCCAGCGCAGGGGTGAAAAAACTTTCAGGATGGAATAGACGCCGAGCGTGCTAAAAATGGTAATGAGCTGAACCTGGGGCAGGGCGCTAATTGCCGGCGCAACCTGTGAGAAGAGCACCGCCAGCGCATACGCCAGGAAACGATAGACGGCCAGAAACTGGTAGGCTTCTTTTTCGTAGCGGTACTGCATTGACTGCTTTTGCCCCACCCTTTTATGTTTAATGGTAATTCGCAACGTGCCTTATGTCAAGACTAGACATAAAAATTTATATTGCAAAGAGATAAAAGGTGTCACTGCTGGGAAGGTATAAGGTGAACATCAACCGAGGGAAATCAGTCCTTGCTTGATGGCAACAACGACCGCTTCTGTGCGGGCGTTGGCATTTAACTTGCGCAAAATAGAGGTAACATGGTTTTTAATCGTCTGTTCGCTGATGTCCAGCTCGGCGGCAATCTGCTTGTTCAGATAGCCCTGAGCAATGTATCTCAGGATTTCCATCTCTCTGGGAGTGAGCGGGGCAATGAACTGTTCCGCTTCGCTGCGCAGTGACAGTTCCTGGAACTGCTTCAGCACCTGTTCCGCCAGTTTGGGTCGGGTGGTCAGGCTTTCATTTATCGGGTGCTCACCCCGGGAAACGCGCCTTATGGTATCAACCAGCTCGCTGGCGGTGACCTCCTTGCTCAGGTAAGCCACTGCCTGAGCTTTAAGCGCTTGGAAGAGCTGGGCATCATCCGGGTTGGACGTAAGCACCACCACACCGATTGTGGGCAGGCGCTGTTTTATGCGGCGTGCCAGCTTCAGGCCGTTGTCTGCCGGAGAATCGATATCCAGCAGCGCCACATCGGGCGGCAGGTTATCAACTATAGACAGCACCTCATCTGAGACGTCGGCCGTGGCCGAAATCTGGACGTCCTTGGTTCGGGAAAGGGAGTGTTCTATCCCCTGACGGAAAAGCACCTGCTGGCTAACGATAATCACCTGTACTTTATTCATTGTCCGCAACCCCTTTTAAAAATTAATTGTCAGCCTTACCAGCCTCGGGTAAGGCCACCTCCTCACCTTCAGCTTCCATATCCTTCGGTGCTCGCTCAGTGCTCAGGAAGGCAGTATGGAAAATATCAACCAGATTCGGGTCAAATTGAGTACCGGCACCTCGTTGCAGTTCCGCCATTGCCTTCTCAACTGACAGGGCCTTGGAGTAGCTCCGCACCGAGGTCATGGCGGCAAAAGCATCAGCTATCGCCAGAATGCGAGCTTCCAGAGGTATCTCTTCGCCTTTCAGGCCAATTGGATATCCCGTCCCATCATATCTCTCATGGTGGTGCAGGATGCCGGGAAGGCAGTGGGACAGTTCCGGGGCGCGGCTGGCGATATTCACCCCAACCTGAGGGTGAGTTTTAATTACTGCCCATTCGTCAGGCTTCAGCTGGCCGCGCTTATTCAATATTTTCTCGCTGACGCTTATCTTGCCGATGTCATGCAGACAGGCGCTGGTCTCAAGATGGCGGACTTCCTCCTCATCCAGCTCTACGGCAGTGGCCAGAAGGGCAGCAAACTCCCGCACCTTTTTCCAGTGGCTGTTGGCGTAATGTTCCTTGGCATCAACCGTTTCCGCCAGGGCAAAGATAGCGCTCAGCGTATCGCCATCCCGGCTATCCATGGCTCTGCTTTGGGTATCGGCCAGTTCCAGTAAAGTTCCCGAGGCACAGTAGCAGCAATTACCACCTTCCCGCTTGGCGCGATAAAGGGCACCATCAGCTGCCGCCACTATTTCATCGGCGGCGAAGCCATCTGCGGGCCAGTTTGCCAGGCCGAGGCTAACGGTAATGGTGATACGTCCCGCCTTTACATTAGCGGCAACCTGGCGACGGACACGGTCCGCTACCTGAGTGGCCGCGTCAATGGGTGTATTAGGTAACAGAATGGCAAACTCATCACCGCCGTAGCGGAAAGCCTGGTCAGTGCTCCGTATGGTGCGCTTGAGAACTTTGCCGATTTCCTTGAGCAACCTGTCGCCGGCCACGTGCCCGTAGTTATCATTAAAGGCTTTGAAATTGTCAAGGTCCAGGATAATCAACGAGAAGACACCGCCGTAGCGTGAGTGCCGGTTAATCTCCGTGGTCATCAGTTCATTCAGGGAACGGCGATTCAGCAAATCAGTTAGCTCATCAATCCGTGCCTTTTCTTCGGCTTCAGCATAAAGGCGAGAGTTCTCTATGGACATGGCAATCTGGGCGGCAAGCTGCTCCAGGAGCGCCATATGTCTTTGCGAGTAAGCATTCGGGTGGCAGGTGGCGGCGACAAAACTGCCGATGACTAGCCCCTTGGCGATGAGCGGGAGGTAAGCGATAGTGCGCACCCCTTGCTTGTAGTGGTACCCCGCGGTGACAAACTGCCCGCCCTGTTCCAGGTCGGACTCCAGCAGAGCCTTTTTATTAAGGGCTACCCATTCTGTCCCCGTGCCCCGGAGGGGGATTTGCTCGCCGAGCTTCCAGGCCGAGCCTATCTCGGAATAAAGGGCCAGGAAGTTGAGGTGACTGTCCTGGATGAGGACAATAGAGGACCAGTCAATGTCCACCACTTTCTTCAGCTCGCCGATGAAACTATCATAGTTTTCCTGGATATTCATGCTTGAGGTGATGATGGCGCTGCAGCGGTTTATCACCGATAGCTCTTCTTCACGTTCTCTGAGCCGCTCGCGGAGGTATTCCTTTTCCATGCTCACCGCAACCTGGCCGGCAACCTCCTCAAGCAGGCTGAGGTCTTCCAGGGAATACCTGCCGGAAGCTTTCCTGTCCAGCACCAGAATGCCGATGAGCCGTTCCCGGCTTATCAGCGGCATGAAGAGCTCTATCTCCTGGGCATCGATTTCACTTTTTTCCTCCTCCCATAATCCCCGGAATTCGGGCAGAATGGCCAGTTGCTCCTTGGTCAGCAGTTTGCGTTCCTTTAGCAGATAGCTGGCTATCAGGCTTTTACCACTCAGGCTGAACTGATACGTAGATTCGTCTTTTGCTTTGGGCTCAACAAACTGGGTGGTATAATCCTGCCCACCCACTTCCAGAAAGAGGAGGCGGGCTCGCTGGCAGCGGACGGCCTTGGTAACCAGCGAGAGCAGCTCGCCGCCCTGTTCCTTCAGGCTGAAGACATTGTGTATCTTGCGGGCAAATTCCGATAGCTTCTGGCGGTAGTCATAGCTCTGTCCCTGCAGGGCTTTACCCAGAGTGACAAAGAGAAGGTTGCGCAGTCTGTAGATAAATATGGCGACGATAACGGCAATGGCGGTGGCTGAGGAGGCAGTGACCACGTCTAACTTAAGGCCGAGGATGGCATTGAGTATCACCAGTAAAAATCCGTAAAAGAGAACACCAAGAAACCCCAGGCTCATCCACCACAGCCCGCGTCTTAAAACTATCCTGATGTCAACCAGCTGATGTCTGATAACCGCATAGCTGAAGATAATGGCCATAATAGCACTGCCAAAGTGAGACACGGCATATTCTCTTCCCCACGGGAGGAAGGCGGCGAAAGTGAAGAAAACAAACAAAAAGAGGCCGATAAGCAGGGAGAGTATCTGGTTGTGGAGCATGGGGTTATCCAGAATCTTCATCCTTCTCCAGAAGAGGAATCCGGCTCTGACCGCCAGGATCATAAGCGGGGCTATCAGAAAGATAATGCCTTGTCCATAATCAAGGTAGAGTTTGTCGCCATCAGCGTAGACTCCCTCCGGGGCAACACCCAGCACAATTAATATGATGATTACAGCCACAGATGCGTAAGCGAGGGGGAGCCAGCGCCCTTCACCTGGAGCAAAGAAAGAAGAGAGAAAGACATAAAATTGTATCGCCGTAAGCGTATAGGTAAGCAGGATGAGCTTAAGGAGAAAGAAGTTATATTGCGGGAAATAATTGCTGCGCAGGAAAATAGAGGTCAGACTCCAGCAGATGGCCGCCACTAGGAATAAAATGAAAAGCTTGTGGCGCGTCTGCCAGGGACGGCTGCCCAAAGTGGTTATCAGCAGCGGTACATACGCAATTACCGCGATTAAAGGGAACAGGCTGTAAACATTCATTACGAGGTAATTATTACCTCATTCAGTAGGACTGTCAAGCAAAACTAAAGTCGTTTAACCAAAGTGCGGTGGACTAAAGTACTACCTGACCGCGGCCGTCTCACTCCCGGTCCCGGAACCGACCCTGACCACTTCGGCGGGTTTCTCCGTCAGGAGGGCGAGCACTCGCTGAGACGGGTTCATGTGTGGCGGCTTGAGGTGCGCCAGGTCAGCCCCCTCCGCCTGACGTTGCCGGGTGAAATGGGCAAAAGCCCCGGGAGAAAGCAGATTGACCTCAACCTTGAAGTCAATCATGTTGGCAAAGTCATCGCGGTACAGCGCCGCCGTGTCTTTGTTCTGGCTATCTGAGCTGAGAATCTGTTCCCGTATGGCGGCAGCGATTTCCGCCTCGCTGCCCTGATAGCCGTTTTGCAACTCGAGGTGCAGACTGAGCACTGGCTGTCCTTCCTTCTTGAAGGCGGTCCAGTCTTCATAAGCGACGCCGCTATTCTCAATTGCCTGCCAGATGGTCTTTTCGGTGAGCCGGACAAAGACGAAATCAAGCAGGTCATCGGCACGTCGCTCAAAGGCCATCTGGGGAAGGTCGATGCCCAGCCGCTCATTACGCAATGAGGTGATGCGAATCATGTCGCCGGGACGGTACCTGACCAGCGCTCCGCCGTGGAAGTTGGAGAGTACCATCTCATAATTATGACCGGCTTCCACTTCATCGAGCAGCACCGTCTCTGGCTGATATTCGGGGTCAAGACGGCACTTGAAGTGTTCCTGTTCCGGAATGAACTCAAGGAAGTTGAGGCTGGGAACGAAAGTCATACCCTCGTAGTCCCAGGTCTGCGTGGCGATGATGCCGCCCTCAGTACTGGAATAGACGTCAAGCGGGTATCTCCCCCAGAGCGCCTTTATCTTGTCGCGGTAGACAGCGCTGTCAAGGCCGCCGCTGATAATGCCCTTCACCGGCCAGATGTCCTTGGGCAGCATCTGACGTCGTGCCAGCTTGCTCTTGGCCATTCCCCTGGCCAGACGGAAGAGGGCTCTGGGTTGGGTGAGCAGGGGACGGAGGTCAATCTTATTGGACGAGTCGCTGAACTTGTTGCCCACCACTACCAGGACCATGGACAGTCCAAAAAAGTAATCAAGCCCCTGGGACAGGGCCTGCTTGAAGCCCAGCCTTATCCTGTCTTCAAAGGAAAGCTCCTCGGCTTCTTCCAGCGGAGGCAGGTAGTGGGTAGGGGTCTGCATACTGAGTATATCCGCCATGGTGCCGGAAATGTAAGGTCTGGGGGCTACCGTATAGACGAACTTGGGGTGGTCGTTAAGCTGGGAAGTGTCCCCCCACTCCCGACAGCTGGAAAACATGCCCACACCATACATAATGGTGCTCAGTTCCTCGGCAAACGCCCGCGTGATGGGCACCCACTTGCAGGGGTAATCGCCGGAGCGCCCGGAAGTATGCACCCAGAAGGCGGGGTCGGCAGGTAGCGGGGCCTCTCTTTTCTCGCTGAGCTCGGGGCAGTAGTCGGCGTAGGTCGTCAGCGGCACCTGTTCACGGAATTCCGCCACCGTTTCCGGCCTGGCGCCATGCATGAGCTTGCGGCCCAGCGTGCACCCGCTGAGCAGTCTTATCTGCTCCAGGAGCAGCCTCTGCTGTATGTCCATGAAGTGCTCCAGAGAAAGTTTCAGATAGCCACAGCACATCTGCCACAGTTCTTCTGACCTGCCCTGCTGTAAAAGCTCGACGGCTTTAAGCACAGTCACCTCTCGGGCCAACTTCGCTATGAGATGACTATGACACGTGCCGATAGAGCAGGGAAGTGATTGTGTTCTAGAACATAGTTCTATTTAGCTGTGGTGCAAATCTAGTCAGGGGGAGAATGATGGCGAATGGCGGGGAGGAAGGGTTAGTGGCTCTTGCTTTTCTTGCTGGAGCTGCTCAGTTCCTGCAGCTTCTGGGTGAGCTCCTGGAAGGTCTTGTCCTGCGGCTGTTTGCCCAGTTCCAGCCCATAGCTGAGAAAGAATTCAAGGAAATTGCGCAGCAGTTCCTTCATGCCTGCGGCAAAGTGATTGAATTCATCTTTATCTACATAGTTATTATTGCTACCGGCGGGCTCTTTCAACTGGCTGTCAATCAGGAAGTTCAGGAATTCCGAGTAGCTCATGTCACCGCGGTTCTCGTCAATTTTTCTAACGACGTCGGCGTCAACGATTAACATTCTCTTATCTACCACGCTCATCTCCTTGCTGCCTAAATTTAAAAAACGACCTGAAGACCCAGCCGTCCTCAGGTCACGGTCACTCATGCCATGCGGAGGCTAAAAACTGTAATCCTCATCCAGCCCGAGCATTTCTTTAATATTGTTTATCAGCTGAAGGAGTTTCAAGCCGCTGTCTGTTATCTGATAGGTCACCGAGGGATTACCCATCTTCATCTGGTCAATAAAGCCGTGACCTACCAGGAAGCCAAGATATTTCTGTATCTGGCGATAGCTCATATTGGCGCTGTACATGATTTCGGTCTTTCCTGCGCCATTTTCGCCTACTTCTAGCATATCGGCTATGATTTCAATATCAGAACGTCGCCGATTTACCCTCACCACAGTCCTCCGTTACTTTATTGGCAGGACTATTGTACTAGTCATTCGGCCATTTGTCAACATTATGGAAAGAAATTTAAGCGATGGAGACCGTTATGAGCTGTTGCCGCCGACTAAGAATGACGCAATTGGCCATGTATCTGACAGGCAAAAACGCGGCATTAGTGAGAATCTAAAAGTGCAGCAGCCCCAGGTACCAGTTGAGGATGTCAGTTCCCCAGATGAGGCTGAGCATGGTGGTTATGGCCAGGAAGGAGCCCAGGGGGAGGGGCTCTTTCCTCTTTTTTAATTTCAGTGATAGCAGGATTATGCCCACCACTCCGCCGAGAACCGCGCCCAGGGTCAGGGAAAGAAGCACCAGCCTCGGGCCGGCCACCAGCCCGATAAGCCCGGCCAGTTTGACATCGCCAAACCCGATGGCCTCAGTCCGGTAGATGGCGTAGGTGATGCCATAGGCGAATAAAAGAAATAGAAAGCCTATCGCCCCACCCATCAAAGCGCTGATAACGCCCGGCCAGGGCCAGGCCAAATTCAGCGCCAAAAGCTCCGGCGGTGGCTGAAAGACAGCTACAACCAGCGCCAGCGCCATGGCGGGATAGGAGACCTTGTTCAGTACCAGCTGGTGTTCCAGGTCAATGATGCCGATGACCAGAAACAGGCTGCCGTAGAAGACGATGACCGCAAATTGCACGCTCAGCCCAAAGAACCAGTAGCTCAGGGCGAAGAGCAGCGCCGTGCCCAGTTCTACCCAGAAGGGCCGCCAGGGAATGGTTGCCCCGCAGTAGCGGCAGCGCCGGCGCAGCCAGAGGTAGCTGAACAGTGGCACCAGGTCGGCGGGCGACAGGCGGTGCTGGCAGGAGTCGCAGTGCGAGGGCGGGTGGAGTATGGACTTGCCTGCGGGCAGGCGGTCGATGCACACGTTCAGGAAGCTGCCGAAGGCGGCACCGAACATGGCAGAGACAAGGGCAAAGATAACATCCATTTCGCCGTATTTTGAGCGTTTTTCCTCCGTTCGTCAAGATTTATAAAAAAGTTCATTGGCATGTGGTTGTTCTTTTACTCACCCCCCTTGCTCCCCCTCTCAAACAGGCTCGTCTTTTGCCTCCATCTTAATAATGTTTGAGGGGGGAGAGCTTATGAGAGGGGGCGGAGCCCCCTCTCCTCTATACTCCCCTCTCCAGCCATTAATGCCTGTGGTCTTTTACCGGTGATTCTGGCTGGAGAGGGGCAGGGGTGAGGTGTCAACTGCCAACCCAAGGCAAACAAAACCTGAAAAAAAGTCCCCTCCCGGGAGAGCGGGAGGGGAACCGCAGAAGAGAGAGCCGGGGAGGTGGGGTTTTCTGTTGGCTTCACTCCACCCCAACCCTGCCCATGAGTTTGGCCACCTCTTCGCGGTCGTTGCATACCGAAAACAGGCTGTCGCCGCTGATGGCGCCGCTGCGGTAAAGGTTTATCAGGGCGTGGTCAAGCAGCATCATCCCCGACTGGGCCTGGGTCACGATGGCGTTGGGCAGCTGGTGGATTCTGCCCTCGCGGATGATGTTTTTCACCGAGGGCAGGGCCAGCATAACCTCAACCGCGGCCACTCTGCCCGCCCCGTCCAGCCTGGGGACCAGTGTCTGGCACAGGATGCCGATGAGCAGGGAGGCCAGGCGGGTCTGGGCGAGGTGCCGTTCATGGGTGGGGAAAAGGTCGATGATTCGCTCCACTGCCTGGGGGGCGCTGGTGGCATGACCCGTGGTGAGGACCAGGTGGCCGGTCTCGGCCACGGTAAGCACGGTGGCGGCGGTTTCCAGGTCTCTCATCTCGCCCACCAGGATGACATCCGGGTCCTGGCGCAGGATATGCTTCAGGGCATCGGCGAAGGACAGGGTATCACCGCCCAGTTCACGCTGGGTGATGACGCATTTGTTGTTGGCATAGACGTACTCAATCGGGTCTTCCAGGGTAATCACGCGCCTGTTTTCCGCGGAGTTCAGATAATTAATCATGGCGGCCAGGGTGGTGGACTTGCCGCTGCCGCTGGGCCCGCTGACCACCACCAGTCCCCTGGGCTTAATGATAAGGTCGCGGCATATCGCCGGCAGCCCCAGCTCTTCAAGAGTGGGGATGACCAGGGGGATAAGCCTGATGGTAAGGATAATGTTGCCGCGCTGCCTGGCGGCGTTACAGCGCAGACGGCCGACATCAGGCAGCGTATAGCCGAAGTCAAGCTCCAGGCGCTGGTGGAAATCGGCCCTTTCTTTTTCCGAGGTAATCTGCTGGAAGGCCTGGGTGATATCGTCCGGCGTCAGGGCGGGGAGGCTGGCTTCAGGCTGAAGCAGGCCATTGATGCGGAAGATGGGCGCATTATCGGTTACCAGGTGCAGGTCTGAGGCGCCTTTCTCCGCGGCCAGGCGTACCAGTTCAAATATATCCACGTGCTTATCCCCCCACATTAAGGATGACGTTAAAATTGATGTTACCGTCGGATGTTATAGTAAGGCTGGTGATAGTGATGCTGGAAAACCGTTCACTGGTTTCAAGCTCTCTCAGGTAGGCCAGTATATCATCTTGGCTCTGGGCCTGCCCCCTGAGGGTCAGCGAATTCTGGGTTTGGCTGATACCGTTCAGCCTCACCGTCTCCGGCAGGCGGTTGACGGTTGTTTCCAGGTTGCCGTTCACGGCCTGGCTCTGTTTTTTCAGGTTAGATACGGCCAGGGCAAAATTACCACCGGAGGTCTCGGCACCCTTGATTTTCTGCTGGAGTCCAGCGATAGTATCAGTAGATTTTTGCTTCTGGACCATTTTTTGCTGCAGTAGCTGGGTGGTAGTATCCAGCTGGCCGTGCATTTCGGCGGTGTCAGCGGTGGTGTGTTGTATCATAAGTGCCAGGAACAGGAGCAGGCTGACGGCAACGACGGCGCAGGGCACCACTAGGATTCTGGTGAGAGAAATGGGCTCGGGCTGGTAGGCTGCAGGCAGTACATTGAGTTCATTTACCAGGAGTCCGGAACCGTTGTTGGGCGTGGTTTTCTTGAGGACCAGGCCCATATTGGCCGTATAACGACTTGGCTCAAGTCCATCAGGGCTCTCAAACGGTGGTACCAGAGGCAGGACCGGCCGCTTGAGTCCATCGGCAAGAACCTGGCACTGTTCGGTTTCTTTGGCCAGTTCCCCGGAAGCCCAGATGGGCACGGTGGCTGCCAGGGGTATTTCCGGATTGTTGGTGTTGTAGAACTCAATGGTCCGGCTGACATCTTCTTTAATCAGTATCATCTTTTCCGACCAGGATGATGCTTTGTCGGGGAAATGGACGGTGCGAATAGGCTGGGGGATACCGCCCGCCATGACAACAATATCAAATTCATTGGGCTGGACATCCACAATAATGGCCATGGTGTCCTTTACCATTCTGGTCAGGAGCATAGGCTTCAGGTCCATCAGGTCTGGTTTGAGGCCAGCCAGCCGCAACGTGCTGAACAGGGCATCGGCGGCGGTGCGGGGAATCGCCACCAGGAAGACCTGCAGTTTTCCTTCCGGTGCCGGGATAGACTGCCACTGGAGGTAAAGCTGCTCGGAAGAAACGGGCAGCACCCGGTTTGCCTCCCGCCTTACCGCTTCCTCCAGCATGTCTTTTGGCATACGCGGTAGGAGAAGCGGTCGGGTGAGAGAGTTCAGGCCGCTGATACCAAGAGTAACTTTCTTGGCATTTATCTTTCGCACTTTAAAAAGCTGCTTTATTTTGGTGGCAACCTCTTGCTGCTTCAGCACCACGGCATTTTTCACCAGGCCCGGTTCCAGAGCGACATCCGCCCATTTCTTAATCCGTTTGCCGCCGGCTACCAGAAGCCGGAGGCTGGTATCATCAATGTATAAAGTGACCACTTTATTCGCCATTAGCTAACTTCCTTCGTAGGTGTAGGCTTCTATCTGAATGCTGGCGGAGGGCTCTCCGCCGCCAGTTGGTATATTCAGGCTCACCGTCTTTAAATTAATAACCGCCAAGTCGCCATTGAGTTCGGTGATAAAACCGACCAGGTTGGCCACCTCTCCCTTGATATTGGCGCTGACAGGAAACGCCCAGCAGGGAACACCGTCCAGGGTCACCCGGTTCGCCACCGAGGCGCTTATTGAGGTGATATTTACGCTGTGGGCCTCGGCGGTGCGGAACAAGATATCGCTGATGATTATGCTGTTCATCGGCTGTGAGAGCGTTGCCCGGGCGGATTCAGACTGCTTCAGTGTTGCCTCAAGTTGCTGTTCCAGTTTACTCTGCTCATCTGGCAGCTGCTCGACTTGGATAGAGTTCAGCCTTGTCCTGGCCTGAGCAAGCTCTTCTTTCAACTGGTCATTCACATCGGCCTGCTGTGAATAGACCATCCACAGGCCGGCAAAGGCGATTAGGAAAAGGCCGATGCCGATGGTAAACCAGCTTCTTTTACTGATCTTCATAAGCTTACTTTCTCTGGTCACATTAATTAGCCAGGTGCCAGGAGGTGATATAGGTATCGCCGCCGCCAATTATGGCCCTGGTGGTGATTTCGGCTGAGGTGCGGTTGCTCTGCGGGTTGATGGCGGTGGCGGTGATTTCATAGAAGGTGGCGGTGATTTCGCCCACGGCGCCGATATCGGTGCGGTTGGCCACCACCCAGGCGTAATGTCCCTCCAGGCTGCCGGTGCCGTTTATGTAGAAGGTCTGGGTGCGCACGGATATGTTCTCGGACACGTAGGGGGCTGGTGAGCCCAGCACCCAGTTCAGCAGGTAGGCGCCCTGGGAGTCCAGGGTCTCATCCGGCTCATCAGTGGCGAGGTTTTCCGCGAAATCGGCTGCTGAGTCTGCCTCGTAGCTATAGCCAAAGGGTATCCTGGCGCCGACCTCCTTCAGGTGTATTTTGGGTGTCCCGGACTCCGGCTGCCAGACGACCGTAATCACATACTGGTAGGCACCGGCGCCGTCATCCCAGGTGATATTGCCGGTCACGTCAAGGTAATCGCTGTGCTCGCCCGGCTCAATGAATTC
>VGOH01000013.1 GCA_016875955.1 Chloroflexota bacterium | reverse complement strand
CCACCCCGGCTGGGGCTGGTGCGCCGCTTTTTTTATGATAATGCTGACGAGGAGATGCGGCAGCACACTGACAGGATAGCGGCGCGGCTGAGGCAGGCTGGCGCCACCATTGTGGAAATCACCCCGCCCCCCAGCTTCATCACTATCCTAGACAATGCCAATATCATCCTGGCCGTGGAGGCAGCCGCCAGCCACCGCGAGACTTTCGTCAGACACAGAGATAAATACCGCCCGCACATACGCAAATTGATTGAGGATGGCCTGGCGATAGCTCCCTCTGACTATAAAAAGGCGCTAAAGGTGCGCCTCCAGCAGTGTGCCGAGATGGAGCCGCGGCTTTACCAGGCGGATGCCATGCTGACACCGGGCATAACCGGTCCGGCACCCCACGGTCATGCCTCAACGGGAAACACGGCGATGCAGGCGCCCTGGAGCATAATGGGCATACCAGCCATCAGCTTGCCATCGGGGCTGAGTCAGAACGGCCTGCCACTGGCTATCCAGCTGGCAGGGCAACCCAAAGCCGAAGCCCGCCTGCTGGCTGTGGCCAGGTGGTGCGAGTCCGTTTTAAAAATGGACCTCCGCCCACCACTGAATTGAAGAGATGGTATGCCTTAACCCTCTTTCGCCAAGGGAACTTTCGGCTTCACGCCTTTGTTCACCCAGTGGCGTGGCCACTTCCCGGTGAGCACCCTGGCGGCCTCCTGGGCCACGCTCAATCTCAGCCGCTTCATGGCTGTGCTGGTGTGCACGGCGTAGTGAGGCGTGAGCACGACGTTGTCCATCTTGAGCAGCGGATTATTCGGGTCAATCGGTTCTTTTTCAAAGACATCAAGCCCGGCGCCGGCAATCCACTTTTCGCGCAGGGCTTTAATGAGCGCTGGTTCATCAACCACCGCCCCCCGCGCCGTATTTATCAGATAAGCGGTGGGCTTCATCTGCTTCAATTCCTTTTCCCCAATCATGTGACGGGTTTCCTGATTCAGAGGAGTCTGCAGGCAAACGTAATCTGATGTCTTCAGCAGTTCGGGAAGACCGACCAGCGTTACGCCACGCTTGCTGGCGGCCGACTTATCCAGATAGGGGTCATAGGCAATTGTTCTCAGGCCAAAGCTCTTTGCCCGCCGGACTATCCGGCTCCCGATATTGCCACAGCCAACCACCCCCAGCGTTTGCTCAAACAGGGACGGGTTCTGTATGGTCCCCATCTGGACCTCTCCCCAGCGCCCCTGTTTTACCCCTTCCGTTGACCAGACCAGGCGCCGGGCACAGGCCAGCACCAGGGCCATGGCGTGGTCAGCGACCTCCTCAAGGCAGAAATCTGGTATATTGACCGCCACTACACCGTTGTCGGCGGCAGCGTCTACATCAATCGTATCGTAGCCAACACCATAGCGGACGACCACCTTCAGCTTGGGCAGGGACGACAGCACCTTGCGGGTAATCGGGGCAAAAATCACCAGCAAAGCGTCGGCGTCTTTGGCCGCCCTGATTACCTCGTCTTCCGTGCGGCAATCCGCCGTCACCACCTCGGCACCGACCTTGGCCAACACCTCGGCTTCCACGTCAAGCATCTTCAGCGACGCCGGAACCCAGGACTTGCTTTCCGCCATCATAACTTTAAAACGCGCTTCCGACATTGTTTACTCCTCCAGTTTTTTAAAGTTCACATCGCAGACTAATGCCTATTATAAAGTATATCTACCATTGTGTCAGCTTTTCGCCATAACCGCAGACCCAATCTGTAATCGCCGGTTCTGTTTGCCTGCAGGTGTTCTTATACTCACCCCTTTTTATCCCCCTCTCAAACATGTCTGTCTTTTGTGCTCCATTTTAGTAATGTTTGAGAGGGGTCAGGGGTGAAGCGTCAACTGCCAACCATATGCAAATAAAACCTGATAGTCTAAACCACGCCTATTCAGCAAGCAGTATGTTATAATCGTTTTAAATCTGAAACCATGAAAGCACGTGATAATAAGACACCAGCCGCAACTGCTCCTCCCGAAGACCGGGGCATGAGCCAGAGTACTTTATACATCTTACTGGTCGGGGTCTTTCTCGTCTCGTTCAGCATGCTGGCTTATGAAATCACCCTCTCCCGCCTGCTCTCCGTCCTGATTCTCTACCACTATGTGTTCGCCATCGTCTCTTTAGCTTTGCTGGGGCTGGGGGTGGGCGGCATATTTGTCTACTTATTCAGGCCACATATGCCCGCTCCAGAGAAAAGGTTCGGCACGCTGGCGCTATTTACCAGCCTGGTAGCGCTGGCGATACCAATCTCGGCCATACTCATGGTCCAGATTGGCTATCTGGACAGCGTGGCCAACAATATCCTGTTCTACTGCGTCCTGCTTTTTACCCCCTTTTTCTTCACCGGCATTTTGCTTGCCGAGCTATTCCGCATGTTCCCGGAGGTCAGCGCCCGAATTTACGGCGCTGACCTGGTCGGGGCCGCCCTCGGCTCGCTGGGCATCATCCTTTTCCTTGACGCCTTCGGCGCCATCAATACTGGCTTCTTCCTCGGCCTCACCACCGCCGCGGCTGCCCTCCTCTTTGCCAGCCAGATATTCAAAAGTCACCACTGGCGGGCATTGCTGCCGGCGGCCAGCTTTATCACCGCCGCTGTCCTCTTAATCACGAATATATTCGGTGCCTATCTGAACGATGTCCCCATTATCGCCAAGAACCCCAACAAGGACATCCACCGCGCCCTTTATGAAAGACCTTCCCCGGCACGGATAGTAGAAACCCGGTGGAGCGCCTTCGGGCGGACTGACCTGGTTGAGTACACCGAGTATCCGGCGCAGATGGAGATTTACCTGGACGGCACGGCCTCAGCCCCAATGTACCAGTTCAGCGGCGACCTGGAAAACCCGGGAACGGCAGTGGAAAACCTGAAGACTACCTTTACCGGCTACTTCCCCTTCTACTTTCTCACCGAAGATGAAAGAGATAATGCCCTCATCATCGGGCCGGGTGGCGGCCGCGATGTGCTGCTGGCCCTGACGGGCGGCGTCAGCGATATCACCGCCGTTGAAGTGAATCCCGACATCGTGGAGATGGTGCGGGAATACGGCCAGTATAATGGCGGCATCTTCACCGATTTCCCCAGCGTCAAGATAATCATTGATGAAGGCCGCAATTTCTTAAAACGCCAGAAGGGAAAATACGACATCATCATGCTCAGCCTACCGGTTACCCAGACCAGCCGCAGCCTTGAGGGCTACTCCCTCACCGAAAATTTCCTGTTTACCATGGAGTCCATAAACGATTATCTGGACCACCTGACCGAGGAAGGGCGTCTCATGGTGGTAACGCACGACGATTTCACCGCCTGGCGGCTGCTTGCCATCTCGCTGAAATCCCTTGAGCAGAGGGGGATAAGCAACGCCGATGCCTTCAAGAATATCTACATGCTTGGACTGAGCTCCGGCGAAGGCGTTTACCCTCTTTTCGTTCTGAAAAAGACTCCTTTCCTGCCGGAGCAGGCGCTGGCCCGGCACGATAAACTGCTCCAGCTGGGCTATAAACCGACCCTCGCCTACTTTCCGTTCCTGGAGGACGAAGGCTCGGTAAACCCGACGCTCAAAGAACTGGCCAGCGGTCGGCTCAGCTTCGGCCAGATAAAAGAAGCCGCCCGGGAAATGGGCATGGATTTGACCACCGTCTCCGATAATGACCCCTTTTTCTACAAGATAGATGTGGGGCTGCCGCAGCCGGTATCCCTGGTCTTCTGGCTTTCCTTTGCCCTGATGCTGCTTGTGCTCCTGGTGCCACCGGTTTACCGCAACCTGCACTCTGCCCCCGCTCGCGGTCAGCCCAGGGAACGCCGGAGAACACGGAACCGGGTGACTCCCTCCATGTTCCTGTTTGTGCTGATAGGCATCGGTTTCATGCTCATTGAAATCTCCCTGATTCAGAGGTTTATCCTCTACCTCGGCCAGCCGGTGCTGTCAATGGCGGTCCTCCTGTTCTCGCTGTTGACCGGCGCCGGCCTGGGCAGCCTTTACAGCGGCCGACTGACTGCAGAAGAGATTTATAAAGGGATAACCACCGCTGCCCTCGCCGTGGCGGTGCTGGCCATCGTTTACATCTTCCTCATCCCGCTTATTTTCAACCCACTGCTGGGTCTCCATCTGGCGCTGCGTATGCTGGCGATGGTGCTCATGCTGGTGCCCCTGGGGTTCCTGATGGGTTTCCCTTTCCCGCTCGGCATCAGGGCACTGAAAGCAAGGGAGATGGAGAGATACATTCCCTGGATGTGGGGGATAAACGGCGTGGGGTCGGTACTGGGCTCGGCATTTACCATTGTCATCGCCATCAGCTTCGGTTTTGCCCAGGCATTGCTGCTCGGTGCCATCTGTTATCTATTCGTTTGCTTTATCTTTATTAAACAGGGCATAATTAAACGAATTCCCTGATACCTGACCAAGGAGGCGGACAATGGAGAAGCTGAAAGAAGTCCGGAAGTTGGGCCAGTCCATATGGCTCGATTTCATTCAGCGGGGTCTGATTACCAGCGGCCGGCTAAAGCAACTGGTGGATAAGGGCGTCAGCGGCCTGACCAGCAATCCGAGCATCTTTCACAAGGCGGTGACCCAGGGCCAGGACTACGATGAAGCCATAAAGGCCATCCTGAAATCAAATCCCGGTGCCAGCGTGATGGATATTTATGACCGCCTCACCGTTCAGGATATCCAGATGGCAGCCGACGTATTCCGCCCGGTTTATGATGCCAGCGGCGGCATGGACGGGCTGGTCAGCCTGGAGCCGGCGCCGGCGCTGGCCTACGACACGGAAGGGACGCTGGCCGAGGTGCGGCGCCTGTGGCGACTGGTGAACCGGCCCAACCTGATGATAAAAGTGCCCGCCACCTCACCCGGCATCCCGGCCATCGCACAGCTTTTTGCCGAAGGCATCAATATCAATATCACCCTTATGTTCTCCATGGCGCATTATGAAGCCGTCGCCCGCGCCTATCTTAAAGGTATTGCCCGCTGTGCCAATCCGAGGACAATTACCTCGGTGGCCTCTTTTTTTGTCAGCCGCGTGGATACCTACGTGGACAAAGCGCTGGAAAAGCTCGGCACCAGAGAAGCGCTGGCACTGCGCGGCAAGGCAGCGGTGGCCAACTCCAAGCTCGTCTACCATCGCGCTAAAGAGGTCTTTTCCGATAAGGAATTTATCAAACAGAAAAAGCGCGGCGCCCGCATCCAGCGGGTGCTCTGGGGCAGCACCAGTACTAAAAACCCGGCATACTCCGATGTAAAATACGTTGAAGAACTTATGGGGCCGGACACGGTAAACACCCTGCCCACCGAGACGCTGGAACTGTTCCTTGACCACGGCAAAATCGCCGACACGCTGAACGAGGGCTTGGCGGAGGCAAAACAGGGCTTAAAAGACCTGAAAAAACAGGGCATCAACCTGGACGCGATTACCGAGCAATTGCAGGTGGACGGCGTGAAGGCTTTCCAGGACTCCTTTGACCAGCTAATCGCCGCCCTGGAAGAGAAGTGCCGACAATTCAGATAAACGCAAACGTATAATATGGCTAGTCTGGAGGATTAAAGAATGAAGATTACCAAGGTAACACCGATCTTCTGTGATGCCGCCTGGCGCGCCTTTACCTTCGTCAAGGTGGAAACTGACGAAGGCCTGGTGGGCTATGGTGAATGCACCGACAACAGCTCCATGTTTGGCGTCGCCGGCTGCATCAGGGACCTGGCGCCGCGCCTCATCGGCAAGGACCCGCGTGCCGTGGAAAGGCTTTACCGCGAGATGGGCCACCGCTTCCAGCATAACCCCGGCGGCATTGCCCAGAAAGCCATCGCCGGCATTGAAATCGCCCTCTGGGACATCAAGGCCAAGGCGCTCAATGTCCCGCTCTATGAACTGTTTGGCGGGCCGGTCAACGATAAGATACGGATTTACTGGTCGCACTGCGGCACCTACCGCACCCGCAACCCCGAACTGTACCCCGACAAGCCAGCTTTGAAAACCTACGATGATATCGCTGCCCTGGGCGAAGAGGTAGCGGCCCGCGGCTATACCGCACTGAAGACAAATATTCTGACGCCCGGGAAGCCGCCCCGCATGCTGTGGTCCATGGAACAGAATATAGATGCCGGCATACTGAAGACCATTGACCGGCTCATAAGCACCTTCCGCAAGGCGGTGGGGGATAAAGTTGACCTCTGCCTGGACCTGAATTTCAACTTCAAGACGGACGGGTTTATTCAGATAGCCAGGATGGTTGAGCCGTATAAGCTGATGTGGCTGGAGATGGATATCTACGACCCGGATGCGCTCCTTCAGGTAAAAGAGGCAGCAAAGGTGCCCATCTGTTCCGGGGAGAGCATCTACAATATGAAAGGCTATCTACCCTATCTGGAAAAGCACGCCATGGACATCTGCATGATTGACCTGCCCTGGAACGGGTATATTGAATCGCGCCGCATCGCCGCCATGGCCGACATGTACGAGATGGTGACGGCACCCCATAACTATTACAGCCACCTTTCCACCTTCATGAACGCCCATTTCTGCGCCTCCATACCCAATTTCAAGATTATGGAGACGGACGTTGACAGCGTGCCCTGGCGCGATGACATCACCACTGAGCTTCCCGATATAAGGGACGGCTACTTGTACCTGCCCAAAAAGCCGGGCATCGGCATTGAGCTTAACGAGAAAGAAATCGCCAAGCACCCGTGGCCGAAGAAATGATTGCCTAGCTCTTTGTATATCTTAATATTCATGCCCTTTTCCGCCACTTTTTAAAACTTGACCGCAGGCGCTGCAGGGTTGATAATAAAAGCGGATAACCTTTCCGAACCTGGCCGGTAGAAGGAGGTTGGAACATAGCCATCTCAGCCAAACCCAAATCAAGCTATGTGGTGATAGATACCGAACGGTGCAAAGGTTGCCACCTCTGCATTGCCTTCTGCCCTAAAGAAATTCTCAGAGCCGCCGACCACATTAACCGCATGGGCTATACGCCGGCCGAGGTTGAGGAAAAGAAAACCAATGAGTGCACCGGCTGCGGCATCTGCGCTATGATGTGCCCGGATATCGCCATTACCGTACATCGGCTCAATAAACCGAAATAAGGTAGCCTGATGACCGTTGCTGCTTTGGAGGCTTCCAGTGTCGGAAAAAACTCTTATGGCAGGCAATATCGCCATCGCGGAAGGTGCCATACTGGCGCACTGCCAGGCTTACTTCGGCTATCCGATTACCCCCCAGAATGAACTCCTGGAGCACATGTCAAAACGGATGCCGGAGGAGGGGCGGGTTTTCGTTCAGACGGAGAGCGAGCTGGCCGCCATAAACATGGTGTATGGAGCAGCGGCGTCTGGCTGCCGCGCTATGACCACTACCTCCAGCCCCGGCTTCAGCCTGCAACAGGAAGGCCTCTCCTATATGGCTGGCGCTGAAATTCCGGCGGTAGTGGTCAACGTGATGCGCGGTGGGCCGGGCCTGGGCGATATCGGTGGCGCCCAGGGCGACTACTTTCAGGCCGTCAAAGGCGGTGGCCACGGAGATTACCACCTGATAACCCTGGCCCCATCGTCGGTGCAGGAGATGATGGACTTTGCCATGCTCGCCTTTGAGCTTGCCGATAAATACCGCAACCCGGTGATACTGCTGCCGGACGGCTTCCTCGGCCAGGCCATAGAGCCGGTGGTCATGCGCCCGCCGGTCACCAAATTGCCCGAGAAACCATGGGCCATCACCGGCGCCAGGGGGCGGCCCAAGAATATCATCAATTCCTTCGCCATGGACCCGGTGGATTACCAGCCGCATGTGGCGCTGCTGCGCCAGAAGTTCCAGAGGATAAAGCAGAACGAAGTCCGCTATGAAGGCATCAACCTTGATGACGCCGCCCTGGTCATGGTCGCTTACGGCAGCGCCTTCCGCTCGGCGATGACGGCCATGCAAATGGCCCGCCAGGCCGGACTTAAAGTCGGCATTTTCCGCCCCATCACCCTTTTCCCCTTCCCGGTGGCACCGCTGTCCAATTTATCACAGAAGGTCAAAAGCTTCCTGGTGGTGGAACTGAGCCTCGGCCAGCTCATAGAAGACGTCAGGCTGTCCCTGTCTGCCGAGGCAAAGGTAGAACTGGTCAATCAGTTCGGCGGTGTGCCCATCTCCGCCGATGAGATACTGGAAGCCATAGAGAAAATAATGAAGTAGCCGATTGAGGTTGAAATGGCCCGGTTAAACAGCAAAGAAGCGGAAACGATATTATATCAGCGCCCGGAATCAATGGAGGCGCGCCCCTTCCACTTCTGCCCCGGCTGCGGCCATGGCATTGTCTTCCGTCTGGTGGGAGAGGTGATTGATGAGCTGAAAATCAGGGAGAGGGCGATATGCGTGGCCTCCATCGGCTGTTCGGTTAATTCCTATGAATATTTCAAATGCGATGGCCTGGAGTCGGCCCACGGACGCGCCCCGGCCGTGGCCACCGCCATTAAAAGATGCCACCCCGACCTGGTGCCCTTCACCTACCAGGGCGACGGCGACCTGGCGGCTATCGGCACCGCCGAGATAGTGCACGCCTGCGCCCGTGGCGAAAACATCACCACCATCTTCGTCAATAACGCCATCTACGGCATGACCGGAGGCCAGATGGCCCCCACTACTCTGCTTGACATGTATTCAACCTCGACCACCGCTGGCCGTAAATCGGCTCTGGCTGGCTATCCGATCCGTGTCTGCGAGATGCTATCAACTCTGGAAGGCACCGCTTATATTGCCCGCGTTACCGTGAACAGCCCAGCTGCGGTCAGAAAAGCCAAGCAGGCGATTAAGCTCGCTTTCCGCACCCAGCTGGCCAATCTGGGCATGTCACTGGTTGAGGTGCTCTCCCCCTGCCCGACCAACTGGCGAGTAGAGCCGGTTAAAGCTATGGACTGGCTTGCCGAACATATGCTCCCGCAATATCCGCTGGGCGAATACAAGGTGATTGAAGCCGTGGCCGCGCTGAAAAAAGAGGTCGGCAATGCATGAGGAAATAACCATCGGCGGTTTTGGGGGACAGGGGGTGCTGTTCATCGGGCGGCTGCTCACCGAGGCTGCCTTCAGGGAAGAGCGCGAGGTGGTTTACATGCCCGCCTACGGCGCGGAGAAAAGGGGCGGCACTGTCTGGTGCAACGTTACCATCTCCGATGAACGCATCGGCGCCCTGTTCATCGCCAGGCCTACCATCGCCGTGGCCATGAACTCGGCCTCGCTGAACAGGTTCAAACAGACGACCAAAGCCGACGGGCTCCTCATCGTCAATAAATCGCTCGTCCCGGAGACGGTATCGCGCGGGGATATAAGCACCGTCTACATCCCGGCCAACGACCTTGCCACCGAGGTGGGGAATAGCGATATCGGCAACCTGGTTGTCCTCGGCGCCCTGCTTGCCCGCCGCCCCGTGGTCTCTTTAGACAGCATTCACCAGATAATGAAAGATTCGCTGGGCGAAAAACAGCAGCTATTGCAGATGAACCAGAAGGCACTGGAGAAAGGCTATCGCTGGACGAAGAAGGAATACACAGGCTAAATTTAAGGCCTGAAGGGTGGTGGCTGACCATGTTTGACCAGAAGACTCTGACTGATGCTCGCCAGGGACTGAAAAAATGGGAGGCTGCGGTTACCCAGTCCACCCCTGACCTCTTGGCCAAGAAACGCTTATCCACCATTTCCGACCTGCTGATACACCCGATATATACGCCGGATGATATCCGCGACCTGGACTTTGACCGTGATATTGGCTATCCCGGCTCTTTCCCCTTCACCCGCGGCTGCCAGGCCAGCGGCTACCGCGGCCGGGTCTGGACCTTCCGCATGTTCTCCGGCCTCGGCACCGCCGAAGATACCAACCACCGGTGGCACCAGCTCCTGAAAGAGGGCGAGACCGGCCTGAGCACCGCCTTTGATTTCCCCACCCTGATGGGCTACGATTCCGATTCGCCGAAATCAAGGGCCGAGGTGGGTAAATGCGGCGTGGCCATTGATACCCTGGCGGATATGGAAATCCTGACCAGCGATATCCCGCTGGATAAAGTGACCACCTCCATGACCATCAACCCCCCGGCCAGCGTGCTCTGGGCAATGTACCTGGTGGCCGCGGAAAAGCAGGGGGTGAGCTGGGACGGGGTGGGCGGCACCATCCAGAACGATATGCTCAAGGAGTTCATCGCCCAGAAAACGTTCATGTGCCCGCCGGAACCTTCTATCCGGCTAATCAGCGACACTATTGAGTTCGGCACCCACCACGTGCCTCGCTGGAATACCATCAGCATCAGCGGCTATCACATCCGCGAGGCTGGCGCCACCGCAGTCCAGGAGCTGGCCTTCACCCTGGCCGATGGCATCGCCTATGTTCAGGACGCCATCCAGCGCAAGAAGCTGGACGTTGACGCCTTCGCCCCGCGGCTCTCCTTCTTCTTTGACGCCCACATGGACTTCTTTGAAGAAATCGCCAAGTTCCGGGCGGCGCGGCGGATGTGGGCCAAAATCATGAGGGACCGGTTCAAGGCCAAAAACCCTCGCTCCTGGTGGCTGCGATTTCACACGCAGACGGCGGGCTGCTCGCTGACGCACCAGCAGCCGTACAATAACATTGTCCGCACCGCCACCGAGGCACTGGCCGCCGTCCTGGGCGGCACGCAGTCTCTGCATACCAATTCCTTTGACGAGGAGTTCGCCCTGCCTACGGAATTCGCCGCCACCATCGCCCTGCGCACCCAGGAGATTCTGGCCGAGGAGACCGGCGTCATAAACACCCTAGACCCTCTGGCCGGCTCGTACTATGTTGAGGCACTGACCAGCCGTATTGAAGATGAAGCCGGGAGATATATCAAACAGATTGATGACATGGGCGGCATGCTGGCGGCCATTGACCGGGGGTTCCCCCAGCGTGAAATCGCCAATGCTGCCTACCGCTTCAAGAAACAGGTGGATAACCAGGAAAAGATTGTGGTGGGAGTCAACCGGTACGTGGCAGAAGAAGAGACACCAATTGAAATGTTGAAGATTGACGAGAGGGTTGAAGCGGAACAGGTCAAGAGATTGAGAGATATAAAAATGAGCCGGGACAACCGGATGGTGGCCAAAACCCTAAACGACCTGCGCGCCGCCTGCCGGAGCGATGCCAACGTCATGCCCCACGTCATAGAGGCGGTCAGGGCTTTGGCCACCGAGCAGGAAATCTGTGACGTCTACCGGGAAGTCTTCGGCGAATATCGCGACCCCGGCTTCTTCTAGTTTTGAAATTTATCAGTACCTGTATATAAACAGCCATGGAGCGGGATAGAAAACTTAGGGTGCTGATAGCCAAGCCCGGCCTTGATGGGCATGACCGCGGCGCCAGAGTCATTGCCCGCGGCTTCCGCGACGCCGGCTTTGAAGTCATCTATACCGGCGTGCACCAGACCCCGGAGCAGATAGTCAGCGCTGCCATTCAGGAGGATGTTGACCTGGTCGGCCTGAGCTGCCTTTCCGGAGCGCACCTGTATCTGTTTTCCGAGGTGGCCCGACAGCTTAAAGCCAGCGGGGCCGGCGCTATAACCGTCATTGGCGGCGGCATCATTCCCGAGGAAGATATTCCCCGATTAAAGAAAGCGGGCATCAAGAATGTGTTCCTGCCCGGAACCACGATTGATGAAATCATTGACTGGACACGGCAAAACGTGCCACCGCACCGCCATGCCTCTTTTTCAAGAAAGAAGGTAAAATAGCGCAGTACTTACAAGGCTGCGGTGGCACCCGTGTTCCTCGTCATATATATTCGGTTACCATTTGCCTATGGCTGTTCTTTCGCTCACCCCTCAACTGCCAACCAAAGGCAAGCTGAACCCTTGTTCGCCCCCGGGGCCAGATTATGGTATAACAATAAGCTGACATCTGAAATATCTTATTTCCAGTTTTGAAATTATTTGCCGTTGATGAGCGGAAATTTTGTTAAATCTGCTCGAATTCTATTAAAATGCTGCTAAGGGAGGTACCGGGCAATGAATGCATGGGAAGCAATCGTCAATATGATAAAAGCCGAGGGAGTGGAATTTATCTTCGGCATCGGTGATTCCGGCCTGCAGCTCTATGCGGAGAAGGCTGATGGTATCAGAAATGTGAACCTGCGCTATGAGGGTTCGGCACCTTTCATGGCCATGGCTTATGCCAGGCTGAGCGGTAAACCGGGCGTATGCACCGCCAGCACCGGACCGGGGACGGCAAACCTGCTGCCTGGAGTACTGGAGGCATATTCCGGCTGCTCGCCGCTGGTGATAATCAACGCCGGCAACTCGCAGAAAACGTATGGCATGGGTGAGTTCCAGGAGACAGACCACCTCGCCATGATGCAGCCCATCACCAAATGGAGCGCGCGCATCCCGTATACCGACCGTATACCGTGGTTCATCCGGCGGGCCTTCTCCATAGCCAGCAACGGGCAGCCAGGGCCGGTTTTCCTGGAGCTGCCCTACGATGTCAGCGGGCAGACCCGCTGGCAACTGCACGATATCGGCAGTCCCGTGTACTCTCCTTCAAAGAAGCTCCGCACCGCTGGCGACCCGGCGTTAATCAAGGAGGCAGCCAAACTGCTGGCAAAGGCCAGAAGGCCGGTGGCCGTCTCCGGCAACGGCGCCGTGCAGTCAGGGGCGTCTGAGGAATTCAAGCAGTTCATTGAGGTGCTGGGTATGCCATTCCTGACCACGCCGGCGGGGAGGGGCATTATACCGGAAACCCACCCCCTGGCCCTCGGTGTGTGCGGCTACTACCGCACCAAGGTTGGCAAGGAGGTCTATTCCGATGCCGACCTTTTATTCACCGTTGGCACCAGAAATGAAAGCTACAGCACGCACCAGTGGCGCGACTTCCCCGAAGAGGCCAAGTTCATTCAGGTTGACATTGAGCCCTTTGAGATAGGCCGGAACTGGCTGCCCGATGTCGGCATCGTCGGTGATGCCAGGCTTGTCCTGGAACAGCTCGCTGAGGCCGTCCGGAGCCAGATTGGCAGGAACAAAAATTTCCATGAAATGCCCCGGGTGAAGGAGATATTGAAAGCCAAAGAGGCATTTGAGAAGGAAGTAGCCGCCGAGTGTCTGGCCGACGAAACCCCCATTCCAGCCAAGAGGGCCATCTATGAGACGGGCCGGGTATTCGGGGGGAACACGGTCCTGGTCAGCGAGAACGGGGCGCAGGACACCTGGTCGTATTGCCTTCCGTATTACAGGGTGCAGGACGGTTCCGAGTGTGTGCCGGTCGCCGAGCAGACCTGTATGGGCATGGGCGTTGTCGGCGCCATCGCCGCCAAACTAACCCGTCCGGAGAAAAAGGTGGTCTGCATCACCGGCGACGGTGCTTTCCAGATGTACATGAAGGAGCTGCCCACCGCCGCCCAGTATAAGGCAGGGTGCACCTGGCTGGTATTGAACAACTCCGCCTTCGGCTGGGTAAAGCACCACCAGATGACAGCCGTCGGCTGGAATACCGTTTCTTTCCCGGTTCAGCCTGATTTCGTCAAATGGGCGGAGGCATGCCAGTGCTTTGGTAAGAGAGTGGAGAAAAGCGCCGATTTAAAGCCAGCCCTGGAAGCGGCGTTGAAGGCGAACCAGAAGGGCCAGCCCGCCGTCATTGATGTGGTCGTCGGACTGGAT
>VGOH01000012.1 GCA_016875955.1 Chloroflexota bacterium | reverse complement strand
CAGATTATCCGGCTGGCGCAGCTGGGGCTGGAAGAGGATATCGCCAAATCAAAAACAGTTTGGCTCTGCGCCTCCTGCCTTACCTGTACTGTGCGCTGCCCGCGCGGCGTTGACCTGGGCCGGGTGTTGGAGGCGATAAGATTAATCACTCTGAGGAAGAATATCGACTACGTGGGCGCATCAGGAATTCCTAAAGGCACAGTAAGCGAACTCCCCCAGATAGCGCTGGTCAGCAGCTTCCGCAAACACACCGCCTGAGGAGTGTTATGGACCTGAGTTACTATCCAGGATGTACATTAAAGACCAAGGCGAAGGGTCTTGAAGACTCAGCCATCGCCTCGTTGAACGCTCTGGATGTCAGGCTGGTCGAAATCGAGCGCTGGAACTGCTGCGGCACGGTCTATTCGCTCGCCGAAGATGACCTGGCCCATCACCTGGCGCCGGTGCGCAACCTTATCCGGGTTAAGGAGCAGAATGGCGACCGGGTCGGCACACTTTGTTCTTTCTGCTACCACACCCTGAAGCGGGCGAACCTTATGGTGCGTAACGACGCTGAAAAAAGGAAGACCCTCAACGACTTTATGGAGGAGGAGGTTGATTACAATGGGGAGGTGGAGGTCGTTCACCTTCTGGAAGTGCTCCGGGACGAGATTGGCTGGGAGAATATCGCGGCCAAAGTAAAGGTGCCATTGAAAGGTTTGAAGGTGGCACCCTACTACGGCTGCACGCTGCTGCGGCCGCAGGAAGTGGCCATCGACCAGGTGGAGAGGCCGACTATTCTGCACCGACTGGTGGAGGCCCTGGGGGCGGAGGCGGTGGATTTCCCCTTTGCTACTGAATGCTGTGGCTCCTTTCAAATCGTGGGCAACCCCGACGCCATTACCCAGCGCGCCCGGGAGATATTGAGCTCGGCAACGAGGCGTGGCGCCGAGGCCCTGGTCCTTACCTGTCCGCTCTGCCACTTTAATCTCGGCCAGAGACAGCCGGAATTGATACAGCAATACAGCGATTTTACCGGCGTGCCGCTTTTTTATTTCACCCAGCTCCTGGCCATTGCCCTGGGCATTGACCCGGAGGTCTGCCATTTTGAACTTGACTTTGTATCTCCTCTTTCTCTCCTAAAGAGTAAAAATCTGGTTTCCTGAGAACTTTATAGAGAAATAATGAGCAGGTTAGGCATTTTTCTTTGCCAGTGCAGCTTCAGCCCCCTGGATTCAGATGATACCGAAAAGCTGCTGACCGAAGTTCGCCGCCATCCCGACGTTGCCTACTCTGAGCTCCACCCGGATATGTGTCTGAACCCGTCTGCGGAGGGGCTGGCTGGGGTGATAAAGGAAAACCGGCTGGACGGGGTGATTTTCACCAGCTGCTCCTCAGCCCTTCATAAAAGTGCCTTTGGCGACCAGGCACAGGCCGCCGGTCTGGCTCCAGACCAGTTTGAGGTGGTTGACCTGGGCCAGCCGGATTCGGAAGATATCATAAAAGCGGTGGCGAACCTTGCTGCCAGATTAACGTCGGCAGCACCAGCGCCGGAAGCCAGCCGGCCAATTATTAAAAAGGCCCTGATTATCGGCGGCGGGGTGGCTGGCATTCAGGCGGCCCTGGATATCGCCGATGCCGGCTACGAGGTCTTCCTGGTGGAGCGAAGCCCGAGCATCGGCGGGCACATGATACAGTACTCCGAAGTCTTTCCCACGCTGGACTGTCCCCAGTGCATCCTGACCCCCAAGATGGTGGAGGTTGGCCAGCACCCCAACATCAGGCTGCTGACCTATTCGGAGGTAGATAAAGTTTCGGGCCGGGTGGGAGATTTCTCGGTGCGGGTGAAAAGAAAAGCTTCCTATGTGGAAAGGAGCAAGTGTACCGGGTGCGGCGAGTGTGCCAGTGTCTGCCCGGTAGAGGTATACAGCGAATACGAGCGCGGGGTGACCTCGCAGAAAGCAATTTATAAACCCTTCGGGCAGGCGGTGCCCGCCGTCTTTACCGTGGAAAAGAGGGGGATTTCTCCATGCCGGGCGGCCTGTCCCGCCGGCGTCAATGCCCAGGGGTATATCGCCCTTATCTCTCAGGGCAAGTTTAAGGAGGCTCTGGCGGTGGTGCGCCGGACCATGCCCTTTGCCGGGGTCATCGGGCGGGTCTGCACCTACCGCTGCGAAACGGAGTGCGAGCGAAAGACAGTTGATGAGCCCATGGCCATACGGACATTGAAGAGATTCATTGCTGACTATGAGCTAAAGGCGGGCCGGGAGAAGGCGACGCCGGTGGAGAAGACAAGGCCGGAGAAGGTGGCGGTGGTCGGTTCCGGCCCGGCCGGCCTGGCCTGTGCCTATGACCTGGTCAGGAAGGGATATCCGGTGACGGTATTTGAGGCCATGCCGTTGGCCGGCGGCCTGCTGCGCTACGGCATACCGGAGTACCGGCTGCCGAATAATATACTTGATAACGAGATTGATTACGTCAGAGAACTGGGCGTGGAAATCAAGACGGACAGCCCGGTAAAAGACCTGAGCCAGCTTTTCAAGCAAGGATATAAGGCCGTTTTCCTGGGCACCGGGGCCGGGATGAGCCAGAAGATGGGCATTCCCGGCGAGGAAACAACCGGGGTAAGGCACGCCATTGATTTCCTGAAACAGGTCAATTCTGGAGAAAAAGTGAGCCTGGGGCAGCGGGTGGCGGTCATCGGTGGGGGCAATGCCGCAGTGGACGCTGCCAGAGTGGCCCGGCGCCTGGGCGCCGGTGAGGTGACCATGGTCTATCGGCGCTCCCGTGAGGAAATGCCCGCCGTCGCCAGCGAGGTTGACGAGGCGGAAAACGAGGGCGTCAAACTTCATATCCTGGCCGCGCCGACGAAAATATTAAGCCAAAGCAGCAGATTGACCGGCATTGAGTGCATCCGCATGGAGCTGGGGGAGCCTGATGCCAGCAGTCGCCGACGCCCCATACCGGTCAAAGGCTCGGAGTTTACCATGGACGTGGACAACGTCATCATCGCCATCGGGCAGGTGGTGGCTAAAGATGGAATGCCAGAAGAGCTTGCCTACACTGAGCGGGGCACTGTTGCCGCAGACTCTGTCACCTATGAAACGAACGTGGCCGGCGTCTTCGCTGGCGGCGACGCGGTCTCCGGACCGGCGGATGTCATCGGGGCCATTGCCGCTGGCAAGGAAGCCGCCGAAAGCATCGACCGCTATCTGACCGGCGCTGACCTGCGTCAGGGAAGGCCAGAGCCGCGCAATCGGGTCAAGGAAGCCTCAAAAGAAGGCATAAAACCGAAGCCAAGAGCCGCCATGCCGATGCTTGACCCGGCACAGAGGCTAAAATCATTTGCCGAGGTTGAGCTTGGCTTTGGTGAAAAAGAGGCTGTTGCGGAGGCCAAGCGCTGTCTGAACTGCGCTGGCTGCTGCGAATGTCTCTCCTGTGAGGTCGCCTGCGAAAGGCAGGCCATCAATCACGCCATGGTCGACAGCTATGAGGAGATTAATGTCGGTGCCATTATCGTGGCCACCGGCTTTGAACTTACCCCGGTAAAGGCAATAGCTGAGTATGAAATGGACCCGGATGTCCTTGATGGAATTCAATTTGAGAGGATTCTCTCTCCCGGCGGCCCTACGGCCGGGGTGGTATTGAGGCCGTCCGATGCCAGAACGCCCAGAGAGGTGGTCTTTATCTCCTGCGTGGGCTCGCGTGACCCCGAGCACGGCGTCCCTTACTGTTCGCGAGTATGCTGCATGTATCTGGCCAAGCAGGCCATGCTCTACAAGCACGCTGTCCACGATGGCCAGGCTTATATTTTCTACATGGACACCAGGACCACCGGCAAAGGCTACGAGGAGTTCGTGCAGAGGGCGGTGGAAGAGGACGGGGTATTATATTTAAGAGGCAGAGTGTCCAAGGTGTTTCGCGATGGGGAGAAGCTCAGGGTCTTTGGCGCTGATACTCTGACCGGCAAGAAAATAGAACTGTCATGCGACCTGGTGGTGCTGGGCATGGCCATAGTACCCAATCCGGCGACGAAAGCACTGATGCGAACGCTCGGCATCAAGACTGATAGCTATGGATTCATTACCGAAGCCCACTACAAGCTCCGCCCGCTGGAGACTTCTGTCCCCGGCATCTATGTCGCCGGGACGGCCCAGGGCCCCAAGGACATCCCCGATTCCGTAGCGCAGGGGAGCGGTGCCGCCAGCAAGGTGCTGGCCCTTTTCTCCAGGAAAGAACCGGTGCTGGCGAAAGCGGAAAACCGATGAAAGAGAAGCGAATTGGTGTTTTTGTCTGCCACTGCGGGCTGAATATCGCCGGCACCGTGGACGTGGCGCGGGTGGTCGAGCAAATCAAGGATTACCCTGGCGTTGCCCATGCCGAGCACTATATCTACATGTGCTCCGACCCTGGTCAGGAGCTGTTGCGCAAGGCGATTAAAGAAAAGAACCTGAACGGCATTATCATGAGCAACTGTTCCCCCTCCCTGCACCTGAACACTTTTCGCAAGCTGGTAGCGTCTGAAGGGCTCAATCCCTATCACTGCGAGGTGGCCAATATACGGGAGCAGTGCAGCTGGCCCCATAATGCCGAAAAAGAGACGGCGACCCGGAAGGCGGCGGCCATAATCAAAGCGGTCATTGAAAAGCTGCGCCGCAATATCTCGCTTACCCCTCTGGTGGTGCCGCTGACCAAAAGGGTGATGGTTATCGGGGCCGGGGTGGCGGGCTTGCAGGCGGCGCTGGACATTGCTGATGGCAGCTATGAGGTGGTACTGGTGGAGAAAAGCCCCGGCATCGGCGGCCATGCCACGCAGCTCTCGGGAACATTCCCCATTGCTGGCCGAGTTCCCTGCATGGTCTCGCCTCTGATGTCAAAGGTGGCCTCGCATCCCAATATCAGACTCTACGCCTATTCAGAGCTAGAAGATATCAGCGGCTATGTCGGCAATTTCCAGGTGAAAATAAGGCGGAAGGCAACTGGCGTTGATGAAGCTAAATGCGACAACTGCGGGCTGTGTCTGGAAAGCTGTCCGGTTAAAGTTCCCTCCGAATTTGACCGCGGTTTAACCGACCGAGGCGCCATATATATCCCCTTCCCGGAGGCGCTGCCACCGCGACCGGTGATAGACCGGGCGACCTGCCGGCATTTCAACGGCGGGGAGTGTCACGCCTGTGAGGAAACCTGCCCCCAGAAAGCCGTTGATTTCCAGCAGGAGGATATCATAGCCGAGGAAAAG
Source organism: Chloroflexota bacterium (assembly GCA_016875955.1). GTDB lineage: Bacteria > Chloroflexota > Dehalococcoidia > Dehalococcoidales > RBG-16-60-22 > E44-bin89. The sequence continues at coordinate 8,544 of VGOH01000012.1, read as the reverse complement.
GTGGGGGCCATCATCGTGGCCACGGGATACGAGCTTTTCCCCTGCAACGGCCTGGCCGAATATGCCTCGGACCCGGATATAATCGACGGGCTGCAGATGGAGAGGTTGCTGTCTCCTTCCGGGCCAACCTCGGGAGAAGTCAGGCGGCCGTCCGACGGTAAAGTGCCCGAGCAGGTGGTCTTCGTGCAGTGCGTGGGCTCGCGCGACCCGGAGCACGGCGTGTCCTACTGCTCCCGGGTGTGCTGCATGTACGTGGCCAAGCAGGCGCAGCTTTACCAGCAGGCCAATCCCCATGGTCAGGTATACATTTTTTACATGGATATCCGTTCCGATGCCAAAGGCTACGAGGAATACGTTAAGAAGGTGGTGGACGAGGAGAGGGTGCTCTACCTGAGGGGCCGGGTTTCCCGGATATTCCGTGACGGGGACAAGCTCAAGGTCTGGGGTGCGGATACCCTGACCGGAAAGAGCATTGAGATTGCCGCCGACCTGGTGGTTCTGGCGACGGCTATGGTGCCCAGCCCGGAAGCCAAGGAGCTGGCCAGGAAGCTCAATATCATCGCCGACCAGCACGGCTTCATTACCGAGGCGCACATAAAGCTGAGGCCGGTGGAGACGCTTACCTCTGGCATCTACCTCGCCGGGACAGCACAATGGCCCAGAGATTTGCCCGATACCGTCGCCTCGGCGAGCGGCGCCGCCAGCAAAATCCTCTCCCTCTTTTCCCGTGAAGAACTGCTCCACGACCCTACGGTAGCGCGTGTAGACAATGAGGTCTGCCGCGGCTGCGGGCAGTGTGTCGCCGTATGTGCCTTTCAGGCAATTGAGCTTGACCCGGTGAAAAAGGTAGCCAGGGTTAACGAAGCGATATGCGATGGCTGCGGCGCCTGCGCGGTTACCTGCCCTTCCAAAGCCATCAGCCATAAAAACTGGACCGCCCGGCAGTTCTTCGAGATAATCGATATCGCCACGGCGGAATACGTATGAATAGCAAGATGAACAAATCGGAAGCGGTTCTGGTCATAGGGGCCGGGGTGGCGGGGATAAAAGCCTCGCTGGAGCTGGCCGAGGCCGGGCATAAGGTCTTTCTCTGTGAGCGTAAACCGAGCCTCGGGGGCACACTGGTCCAGATGGACAAGTGGTTCCCGGATAACCATTGCAGCCTGTGCCAGTTGCTCCCCACCCTGAACCGGGATTTGTCTTCCCAGTATTGCCTGCGGCGCGGACTGGTGCACCCCAATATAGAACTGCAGTACCGCACGGAAGTAACCGGGCTGAAGGGCGAGGCCGGCAATTTCCAGGTGACGCTGACCGTCAGGGGCACGGGTGTGGATGCTGAATTATGTACTGGGTGCGGACTCTGTACCGAAGTCTGCCCGGTGGAACTGGCGAGCCAGTTTGATGAAGGACTGGGCAAGCGGAAGGCCATTGATGCGCTGAATCCATACGCCACCCCTCGACTTTACGCCATAGACTGGGATAAGTGCACGCGTTGTGGCGACTGCGTTAATAAGTGCCCGACCAAGGCCATACAGCTGGAACAAAAAGAGAGCACCAGCCAGCTTCAGGTCGGTGCTATTATCCTGGCCACCGGCTTTGAGGAATTTGACCCGCGTTTGGCCACGCAGTATGGCTACCGGCGCTACCCCAACGTGATAACCAGCATTGAGCTGGAGAGGATTTTGAGCCCCGGCGGGCCTTTTGCCGGGGAGCTGGTCCGACCCTCGGACGGCAGGGCACCGGCATCAATCGCCTTTCTGCAGTGCATCGGTTCACGGGAGGCACGGAGGAATTACTGTTCCTCGGCGTGCTGCATGTTTGCCGTCAAGGAAGCCACCCTCCTCAAGCAGTCTTATCCCAAGGCGGACGTGAATATCTTTTTCATGGACCTGCGGGCATTCGGCAAGGGCTACCATCGCTACTATGAGCAGGCCAGAGATAAGCTCGGCGTTGGCTTCACTCGCTGCCGCGTCCCGGTGGTGAAGGAAGACCCGCAGACCCATGACCTGGTGCTTAAGGTGGCCTCCGATAACGGCTCGCCGGTCAGGCGTCAGTTTGAAATGGTGGTCCTTTCCGTGGGCCAGACGCCGGCCCCGGAGTTCGCTGAGCTATGTCAGACGCTGGGCGTGGAGATAAATAAATGGGGTTTCTGCCAGACAAAAGCATTCTCTCTTGTGGCAACGTCGCGGGAGGGGATATACGCCTGCGGCAGCGCCGCTGGCCCCAAAGACATCGCTGACACCATTATAGAGGCGGGCGCGGCGGCCTGCGGTGCGTCCAAATGGCTCGGCCCACCGGCGGCGGGCAAGACCGAGAAAGAAACGGCAGCGAAGACTGCAGAGGAGAAGCCACAGATTGCCGTTTTCCTGTGTCAATGTGGGAATGAGATTGCATCTGCCCTTGATTTTGAACAGGCGGCGGAATATGTCGGCAAATTGCCGGACGTTGTTCCCGTGGAAAAGATGCCTTATCTCTGCCATGATGAGGCCCTGAAAGCGGCAGGCCAGCGGGCGAAGGAGCTTAAGGCAAATCGTCTGGTGCTTGGGGCGTGCTCTTACGCCGGTGAACGCCTGCGCGCAGAACTGGCTGCGGAGACCGGGCTGGATGAAGCTCTAATCAAGGTGGTGAACCTGAGGGAAGACGTCGCCTGGGTGCACCGCGACCAGCCGGATAAGGCTCAAGCCAAGGCGGAAAGCATGCTGGCCATGGCGGTGGAAGATGTCAGGCATTCGGGTTATCCGCCCGCTTCAATGACCGGAGTCACTCCCGGTGCCCTGGTCATCGGCGGGGGCATTGCCGGCCTGACGGCGGCGCTGGCCATCGCTCAGCCGGGCATTGAGGTTCACCTTGTGGAGAAATCATCAGAGCTGGGGGGCAACCTGAAAGACATATACAGCACACTGGAAAGCGGCGATACGCGGAAACTGCTTGCGGAAACCGTGGCGCAGGTGAACAGCAGCCAGAACATCAATATACATACCGGGTCTGAAATAATATCGGTGGGTGGTTACGCCGGCAATTTCAGAGTTTGCATAAAAGATAAAGATGAGTCTATCAATACTCTGGAGGTTGGTGCCATAATCGTGGCCACTGGTGGTGCAGAATACCATCCCACCGAATATTTGTATGGGCAGAACGAAAAAGTAATCACGCAGCGGGAACTGGGAAAAAAGCTGTCCGCCGGTGAGATTAAGCCGGGCGAATTAAGCTCGGTGGTTATGATACAATGTGTTGGCTCCAGGGAAAAAGACCGGCCCTATTGCAGTCGTGTCTGCTGCTCGCAGGCCTTGCAAAATGCCTTGAAATTGAAAGCAGCCAATCCCGAAATGGAAGTAACCGTTCTCTACCGGGATATGATGAGTTACGGTTTTAAGGAGGAGCATTACACTCTGGCGAGAGAGAAAGGCGTCAATTTCGTGCGCTACGAACTGGAGCGCAAGCCGGAGGTCAAAGAGGCTGGGAGGCGGCTGACTGTTGAGGTCGTTGAACCAGTATTGGGTGGAATGCTGAAGCTTGAGCCCGACATTCTGGTCCTGAGCGCAGGCATCATGCCCGGCGATAACGGGCATCTGGCCGACATTTTGGCTGTGGGGCTGGATACAGACGGGTTTTTCCAGGAAGCGGAGGAAAAATTCCGTCCGACTGATTTCCTGCGGGAAGGCATCTATGTCTGCGGACTGGCCCAGGCACCGCGCGGTGTCGAGGAGACCATAGCTCAGGCTCAAGCTGCAGCGCAGAGAGCCGTCGCATTGCTGGCTGCGAAGCAATTGAAGGCGGGCCGAACCATCTCCGAGACGGTGCAGAGGCTGTGCCGTAAGTGTGAGATGTGCGTCTCCGTCTGCCCCTATGACGCCAGGGCCAGAGATGAGGAAAACAATGAGATTGTGGTGCGGGAGGCACTCTGTCAGGGCTGTGGGGCCTGTGTTGTCGCCTGTCCCAGCGGTGCCGCCAAGCTCAGGGGCTTCCGGGACCGGCAGGTCTTCTCGTTGATAGATGCCGCTTTTGGGTGAGAAGGAGGTAACAGCGTGGCCGAAGAAAAAGGGTTTGAACCGGTAATCGTGGGCTTCTTCTGCAACTGGTGTACGGCTACGGCTGCCGACCTTGCCGGCACACTGCGGATGCAGTACCCGCCCAATATCCGTCCCATAAGGGCGATGTGCAGCGGGTCGGTGGACCCGGTCTACGTTTTGCGAGCGCTGCTCGGCGGGGCCGATGGTGTTATCGTGGGCGGATGTCCTCCCGGCGATTGCCATTACGTCTCGGGAAATTTCAAGGCGAGAAGGCGAATGGCCATATTGAAGACCATAATGACCACCCTTGGCCTTGAGGAAGAAAGGGTATGGATAAGGTGGATAAGCGCCGCGGAAGGCGCCAAGTTTGCCCGCACCATGAGAGAAGTTACTGAGTCAGTGAAAAAACTGGGGCCAAATCCAATGACCAAAGACTGGTCTATTTAGAGAGTTGAGATGGAGCAATACGCAATTTTAAGTACCGGAAAACAGGGGGCACTGGGCGCCATTCGCCAGTTCCTGACCAGCCTCCTGGAGAAGAAACTGGTCAATGCGCTGCTGGTGCCGCTGGAACTGCCCACCGGCGATAATGTGGTGCCGACCATCGTGAGCCGCCCCGAGCAGATTCAGGCGGCCAATCCGCTGGCCCCGGTGCTGCCGGTGAATGCCGCCCGCCTGGTCTCCAGAATCACCCTGTTATCACCCAGCCCCGAAAAGCTGGGGGTGGTGCTGCGTTCCTGTGAGCTCCGGGCGCTGGTCGAGCTGGTGAAACTCAAGCAGGCCTTGCTGGAAAAGCTGCTGCTTATCGGCATTGATTGCTATGGCACCTACTCCATTGCAGACTTCGGGAAATTGGTCAAGGAAAGCAAGTCACCCACCGAAGATTTCCTGAAGCGGGCGCGAGAAGGGAAAGAAGACCCCGTGCTGCGCCGGGCCTGCCAGGTCTGCGCATATCCGGCGCCCATGGGCGCTGACATCACCATCGGCCTGTTCGGGGCCAGCCTTGATAAAGGTATCTGGCTGGTGGCCGGGACTCCGCAAGGGGAGAAGGTGGTTCAGGAACTGGGTCTTGAGGCCGCCAAGGGGGAGGAGAGGCAGTCGGCCGTAGACAAGCTGATTGAGGAAAGAGCCAAGAAAAGAGAAGAATTGCTGAAGCAGACCCAGGAGGCAATAAAGGGCCTGGATAAATTTATGGCGACTCTGGCCACCTGTATCAACTGCCACAACTGCAAGACAGCCTGCCCGCTCTGCTACTGCAAGGAATGTTTCTTTGACTCCCCGGTGTTTGAATTTGAAGCCAAAAAATATCTGGGCTGGGCGAAGCGGAAGGGCGCCCTGCGCCTGCCCAATGATACCCTCCTCTTCCACCTGACCAGGTTGAACCACATGGTGAGCTCCTGCGTTGGCTGCGGAATGTGCACCGAAGCCTGCCCGAACGATATTCCCGTGGCCGATATCTTCCGCCTGGTGGGGGAACGGGTGCAGAAGATGTTTGATTACGTGCCGGGCCGGAGCCTGGACGAGACATTGCCCTTAACTACTTTTAAGGAAGAGGAGCTGCCCGATATCGGGGTGTAGCCATATGCAGTACCTGATGGAAAATAAGGCGCTGGACATTGATAAAAGTTTCAGTGAGCAGGTGAAAGAGGCAAGCGGCACTGAAATCGGCCGCTGCTATCAGTGCCTTACCTGCAGCCTGGGTTGCCCATCGGCCTTTGCCATGGATTATCTTCCCCACCAGATAGTCAAGATGGTACAGCTGGGCCTGCGGCAGCCGGTGCTGAGCAGTGCCACCATCTGGGTCTGCGCTGACTGCCAGACCTGCGCCACCCGATGTCCCAACGAAGTTAATCTGGTGAAAATAATGGACGTCCTGCGTGAGACTTCCCTGCGTGAGGGACTGGCGAGAGAACATGGCGTCACTGATTTTCACCGTATTTTTCTGGACAATATCAGGCGGTGGGGCAGGCAGCATGAGTTATCGTTGATTATCAAGCTCAAACTGAAAACAAGGGACCCCTTTAGTGATTTGTCCGCGGGCGTGAAAATGATGCTGAAGGGTAAGCTGAAGCTGCTGCCGGCCCGCTTCCGTGAAATAGGCAAGGTCAGGGATATTTTTAAGGGGGCGGAAGGATGAGCCTGCCGGAAACTGTCAATTTGAAGTACGCCTATTATCCCGGCTGTTCCCTGGAGGCTACGGCCCGGGAGTATGACCTGTCGGTGCGTGCCGTCTGCGCCCAACTCGGCATTGAGCTGGCGGAGCTACCGGACTGGAACTGCTGTGGAGCATCGTCTGGGCACAGCACCAATCGGCGGCTGGCCAGTACCCTCGCCGGCCGAAACCTGGCGCTGGCCGAAGAGCTTAAGATGGACATCGCCGTGGCCTGTCCCGCCTGTTATGTCAGACTCAGAAGCGCACAGCATGAGTTGCAGCCGGACAAAACACAGCAGGGTGGATATAACACCAGACACATCTTGGACATAATCTGTAATGAAATCGGCCTGGAGAACGTGAAAAGCAAGGTGGTCAAACCTCTGAAGGGTTTGAAGCTGGCGGCCTATTACGGCTGTTACCTGGTCCGGCCTCCTGAAATCGTTGGCTTTGACGACCCGGAAAACCCGCAGTGTCTGGATGCTCTGCTTGAGGCGCTGGGTGCGGAGGTCAAAGACTGGTCGGGCAAGGTGGACTGCTGCGGCGGCAGCCTCTCCCTGAGCAAACGGAATATCGCCCGCCAGATGGTGGCGGAACTGATTGATATGGCCCGGCAGGCCGGGGCTGAAGCGCTGGTGGCGGCCTGCCCTCTCTGCCACGCCAATTTGGAAATGCGCCAGCCCGCTGGCAATGGCCGCAAGATGCCCGTCTTCTATTTCACCGAGCTCATCGGGCTGGCCTTGGGTATTGCTGAAGCCAAGTCGTGGCTCAAAAGGCACCTGATTTCACCGGCTGGCCTGTTGAGCTCTCTCGGATTATAATCGAACGGAGGTTGCTATGGCGGAAAAAGGGAAAAAAGTGACCGTCGGCGGCAAGAAAACCGGTACAGAAGAGGCGAAACTCATTCCGGTCTATGTGATGGGTAAAAGATACATGGTGCCGGAGACGCTGACCATTATGAAGGCGCTGGAGTATGCCGGCTACCAGTTCATCCGCGGGTGCGGCTGCCGGGGTGGCATCTGCGGTGCCTGCGCCACGGTCTACCGCAAGCCGGGAGATTACCATATTCGCGTCGGGCTGGCCTGCCAGACAGTGGTGGAGCCGGATATGTACCTGACGCAGATACCGTTTTACCCGGCCAACCGGACTAGCTACGATTTTAGCAAGCTAACCGCCAACCCCGAGGAGATATTCAAGCTGTATCCTGAGGTGTTCCGCTGCATCGCCTGCAACAGCTGCACCAAGGTCTGCCCCATGGATATCCAGGTGATGGATGCCATCTCGGCGGTGAAACAGGGCAACATTGAAAGGGCGGCCACGCTATCCTTCAGCTGCATCCAGTGCGGCCTGTGTGTCAGCCGCTGTATGGGCGAGTTACCGCAGTACCATATTATGCAGCTGGCGCGGAGAATATACGGGAGCATGATTGCCCCGCGGGCGCAGCACCTGAAAGAAGCGGTAGAAGCTGCCAAAAGCGAAAAATGCCAGCAGGCGCTGCAGAAGCTGATGAAGTCTGACATCAAACAGCTCAGGGAGATATACCAGTCCCGGGAGATTGAGCCGGAGATGGCTGATGAGGACTGGAAGCCATCCAAGAGCGATTACCTCTAGGAGGAGAGCATGCCCTATACCGAGGAGTTGAAAAGTCTCATCAAGGCGGTGGAGAAGACCAGGCCGGAGAGGCTGGCGCGGAAGAAGAAGGGACAGGAATTTCCCAAAATGCCGTCGGATGAGGCCGAGGCGATACTGAAGAAGTACCATCCCGATTATAAAGACGAAGGGCGGCGGGAGCTGAAGGTGGGGCCGAGCAAGGGCTACAAAATTGCCCATGAATTTGCCGATTTGCTGGAAGCGTGGAGCCAGCTAAATCCCGACCAGATTGACCTGTCCCGCGTGGATATTGATGCCGATGTGCTGATAATTGGTGGTGGCGGCGCTGGCACGTCGGCGGCCATGCTGGCCGAGCAGAGCGGTGCCAGGGTCGTGCTGGCAACCAAGCTGCGTCACGGCGATGCCAATACCATGATGGCGGAAGGCGGCATCCAGGCGGCCACCAAGACGGAGAAAGACTCGGCCTGCCTGCACTACCTGGACACGGTGGGCGGCGGCCACTTCAAGAATGAGCCGGAACTGGTCCACAGGCTGGTGAGCGAGGCGCCAGACGTAATCCAGTGGCTGGAAGGGCTGGGGGTGATGTTCTCTAAGTTTCCCAATGGCCGGCTGCGCTCCATGCATGGCGGTGGTACCAGTCGGAAGCGGATGCATTTCTGCGGCGACATCACCGGCGCCGAGATTATGCGCACCATCCGTGACGAGGCCCGCAACCAAAAGAACATCGCCGTCCTGGAGTTTTCCCCCGCCATTGAGCTTATATTGAACGAA
>VGOH01000011.1 GCA_016875955.1 Chloroflexota bacterium | reverse complement strand
GGCTGAAGCAAGGTTGAAGACGGTATCAATGAGCAAGGTTGCCATCGTTAAGGTAGAAAACGATTTCTATGCCGCCCTCCAGCAGGCCCTGAGCGACATCGGCGAGAAGCCTGTGGCCAGAGGCGACCGCGTGCTCATAAAGCCAAACCTCTACGAGCCCCACGCCCCCGACAGCGGCGAGGTAACCAATCCCCGACTTGTTGAGGCGGTGGCCCGTTACTGTCTTGAGGCCGGCGCGGGGCGGGTGACTATCGGGGAGGGGCCGAGCTACTATCAGTCGCAGTCAAACTATAAGAAATGTTTCATTGAAGCCGGCATCAGCGAGGTCGCCGACCGCCTGGGCATAGAATGGGTGCTTTTTGACGAGCACGAATTCCGCACCTTCCGCAACTTCTCCAGGGCCACGCCCGATGAGTTCCGGGTGACGGAGTTTGCTTTCACCTGCGACAAGCTGATAAACGTGCCGGTGATGAAAACGCACTACCAGACTACGGTCACGCTGGCGATGAAGAACCTGAAGGGCTGCCTGAAACGGGAGGACAAGCCACGCTTTCACCAGCAGAAGGACCTGAGCCGGGCCATCGTCGAGCTGAATAAAATAGTCAGGCCGGCCCTGAATATCATTGACGCCACCGCCGAAAAACTGGGCAGCGTTGGCTATTCCATGGTACGTCAGCCTCTGGGCGCGCGACTGCTGCTGGCCAGCACCGACGCTGTCGCCGTGGACACGGTGGGCTGTGCCCTCATGGGCATCGACCCTGACACCGTGCCGACGGTAACCCTGGGCGCGGCGGCGGGGCTGGGGGAAAGCCGCCTGACCAGAATAGATATCATCGGCGAGGAACTGAAACGGCTGAAGTTCAAAGTCAAGCTGCCTCAGGAGCAGCTGAAGCGCAGTTTTCCGCAGCTAGAGATAAGCGGCAAGGACAGGGCATGCAGCGGCTGCTTCATCCCGCTGCTTTCCGAACTCCTCACGCTGAGCGAGCGCAGGGCAACCCTGAAAATGCCGCTGCGCCTCTGCCTCGGCGATGAGCCTGACCTCACGGGAGACAGGGCCTTTTTACTCATCGGCGACTGCGCCATCAACGCCACGGACGAAACCGCCAACTGTGTCGCCGGCTGCCCGCCGACACGGGAAGACATCCGCCAGCGTCTGACAGCCTTTTTTGATTGAGCCTGATAAAGGCCTTTTCAGACCAGGTCAGCTATTCAATTATCTCCACGCCCTGGCGGTGCTTGGTGATGTAGTTCCAGTCGTATTCCACACCCAGCCCGGGCCCCTGGGGCACCTGGACACAACCATTCTTGTCAATGGCATCCAGGCCATCTTTATAGTTCTTGAAGACGGGCGCCTGGGGTGCGAAAGGTGCCTTGGGATGGACCAGCGCCATCTCGTAGTAGTTCATATTCTGTATCGCCGCCATCAGGTGGCGTCTTTCCGGGCCGGCCGGGGCATGCATCTCTGTGTCCAGGCCAAAGCCTTCGGCGGCGTGGGCTATCTTCATCACGCCGGTGATGCCGCCGTCAATATCAGGGTCGCCGCGCACGAAGTCAGTGCCATCGGCCACGATGAAGTCAACATGCTGCTCCAGGCCGCGCACATGCTCCAGTTGCAGAATGGGCGTTTTCACCAGCTGCCTCAGCTTGCGGTGCGCAAAGGCCGAGATGCCGCCGTCCCGGAAGGGGTCCTCCCACCAGAAGAACTTCTCCTCGTCACAGGCCCAGCCCATCTTGAGGGCATCGCCAAAAGTCTTGGGAGCACAGTAGGGGTCGAGCATCAGGTCCATCTTGCCCCCGACCCGTTTGCCGACGGCGTGGACGGTATCCACAATCCGGCTGACCGGGCCATCCGCCCAGGGGTGTATTTTGAAGCCGGGATACCCCATTTCCAGACACTGCTCAGCGAAATCAGCAAAGGCCTCGGGGCTGTTCAGCCCTCCCGGGTGATTGTCGGCGGTATGCGTGCTGGCATAACAGGGAAGATTGATACGGTTGCCGCCCAGAAGCTCGTAAATGGGCGCCCCGTAAAACTTGCCGGCCAGGTCCCACAGGGCGATGTCCAGCTGGCTCAGGCCCAGGCGGGCACGCTGCCGCAGTTCCAGCTTGAGGTCATTGTAGATGCCTTCCCGGTCCAGGGCATTGCGGCCAATCAGTATCTGGCCGTACTCGGGGATGGCCTTCCAATCACTCGCTGCCCAGGAACCCACGTACTCTCCGGTGACCCCTTCATCGGTGATGATTTTCATGGCATGGGCCCCCAGGGTCATCGTGGCACCGGGTTCATAGGCAAAGAGGATATGCCCCGGCAGCATGGCCAGGTCCTTGACCTTATAGTTGAACCGGTGTATCTCTATTTTTTTGATCTTGGGCTTGTCTTTCAATTTGAACCTCCTTAATAAATTATTAAATTTTTATAAGCTTAGCAACCCTATCTCGCTTCTTTCACCAGCCGGTTGATGCGCTTCAGTGCCTCTTCAATATCTTCAGCGCTGACCATGCGGTTGGTAACCGCCCGCACGCTCCGGCCACCCCGGGAAAGGAATTTTACCCCCCGCTCCCCTATTTTCACCACAAAATCGCCAACCTTCTGCGGAAACTCAAAGTTCACGATATTCGTCTGTACCTTTTCCGGACTCACCGAGAAACCGGGTATCTGGGCCAGCCCGGCCGCAAAGCGCTTGGCGTTGGCATGGTCTTCCGCCAGACGGTCGACCATCTTTTCAATGGCCACGATGCCGGCGGCGGCGATAATCCCCGCCTGCCGCATGCCCCCACCCAGCATCTTGCGCCACTTTCTGGCCCTCTCCGCCGCCTCAACCGTCCCGCAGAAGAGCGAGCCCACGGGGGCGCTGAGCCCTTTGGAAAGGCAGAAACTGACCGTGTCAACAGGTGCCACCAGCTCCTCCGCGCGCACACCGAGCGCCACCGCGGCATTGAAGATGCGCGCCCCGTCAAGGTGGACCAGCAGGCCGCGCTTATGGGCGAGCCCGGAGATTTCCTCAGTATATTCCCCGGTCAATACCGCGCCGCCGCAGCGGTTATGGGTATTCTCCAGGCAGAGCAGGGTGGTCCTGGGGAAGTGGATGTTCTCCGGGCGTATCGTCTTCTCCACATCGGCGGGGGCAAGCCGGCCACCCTCATCATTGGGCACAGTGCGGATAATCACCCCGCCCAGCGTTGACGCCCCACCCACCTCATACCATAACATGTGGGCCTCGCTGCCGACGATTATTTCATCGCCGGGGCGGGTATTGGTCAGCACACCAAGCAGGTTGCTCATCGTGCCACTGGTGGTGAAAAGCGCCGACTCTTTGCCCATAACTCTGGCGGCCAGTTCCTCAAGGCGGTTTATGGTGGGGTCTTCCCGGTGGACATCGTCCCCGACCTCAGCCTCGTACATGGCGCGCCGCATCTCATCCGTCGGCAGGGTTATGGTATCGCTGCGCAGGTCAATAACTTTCATTCCGGCCACCTTTCCTGACATCTCGTTTTCCTCCTTATAATATCACAGTCAACGATATGCTGGTAACCGGGTGCTATTTGCCTATGGCGGTTATGTGCTTACCTCACCTCTGCCCCCTCTCCAAAATCTTTCCCCCTCTCAAACATACTGCTTATAGCTCATCACCGCGGTATCTGTTTGAGGGGGGGGACACAGGGGGTGAGTATCATGGGAGCAACTAAAAGCAAACAAAACCGGCACAGCCGCCGGCGTTGATTTTTGCCATCATATGTGCTTAAATGGGCTTTGGAAAGGAGCGGAGAGTGGAAGAGTTAATGTTGCAAGCAACGCACCGGCAGGTGCTGGGTAAAAAGACCAGGTTCTTACGCCGCCAGGGATTAACCCCGGCCCATCTTTACGGCCATGATGTCAAGTCAGTAGCACTGCAGTGCGATACTGATAAATTGAAGAACCTCGTGGCTCATGCCGGCAGGACCAGGCTGGTCACCCTTGAGGTTGATGATGAGAAAGCAAGGAGCGTCTTCGTCCGCGAAATTCAGCGCGATGCCATCAGCCAGGAGCTGCTGCACGTTGATTTCTATCAGGTGAAGCGGACCGAGAAAATCGCTTTTGACGTGCCGATTGTACTGGTGGGAGAAGCCCCGGCCATGAAATTCAAGGGGCGCATGATTATCCACGGCCTCAACAGCCTGAGCATTGAGTGCCTGCCCACCATTGTGCCGCCGCAGATAGAGGTTGACATCACCCATCTGGAAGATATTGAGCAGGCAATCCATGTTAAAGACATTGTCCTTGACCCGGAAATCACGGTGCATGAGGACCCGGAGCAGCTGGTGGTAAAGGTGAGTGAAGTGGCGGTGAAGGAAGAGGTCGAGGCAGCGCCGGTTGTTGAAGAGGCAGAAGCGGTGGCTGAGGAGGCAGCGGAGGTCAAGGCAGAAGCCCCTGCCGAGGAGGAGAAGCCGAAAGGGCCGGCGGAATAGAGTCAGCATCTGGCAGACGCTGTAGCAGCGCACCGGGGCACCTGGCGGTTAACAGGCAATGATTATTGACTTTCATACCCATATCTTTCCACCGCAGGTCAAGAAAAAACGCAGCCAGTATATCGACCGCGACCCCTGTTTTGCCCTGCTCTACGCCAAGAAAGAGGCCAAAATCGCCACTGCCGAGGAACTGATTGAGAGCATGGACAAGGCCGGCATTGACGTCTCGGTGGTGGTTAACCTCGGCTGGATGACCCACGAGCTCTGTGCGGAGACCAACGACTATATTCTGGAATCAATCGCCCGCTACCCCAAACGACTCATCGGTTTCTGCACGGTGCAGCCGCAGTCAGTGGAAGCCGCCATAGGTGAAATAGAGCGCTGTGTTGAAAGTGGTGCCAGAGGCATCGGTGAGCTTAGACCGGACATACAGCTGCTCGACCTGGAAGACGAATCCATCGTCTCTCCTTTAGTTGCAGTAATGAAGAAACACCGGCTTATACTCCTTACCCACGCCTCCGAGCCGGCGGGCCATGATTACCCCGGCAAGGGGATTATGACGCCAGACGTGCTTTACCCTTTCATCTCCGGCCATCCTGAGGTAACCATTGTCTGTGCTCACTGGGGAGGTGGTCTGCCCTTCTATGCGCTGATGCCTGAGGTGAAAAAGGCGCTGCATAACGTCTACTTTGATACGGCGGCATCACCGTTTCTCTACCAGCCCCGCATCTATTCCCTGGTCAGCGAGCTGGTCGGTGCGGACAAGATTCTCTTCGGCAGCGATTACCCGCTCATGCCACAGGCCCGCCTCATCCAGGAAATCAATTCGGCAGCGCTGGCCGAGGAAGAAAAGAACCTGATTCTGTCCGGCAATGCCCGGCGGCTGCTGAAGCTTTAGGCATGGAGCAGATACGTTCCTTTATTGCCATTGAACTGCCTGGAGAGATAAGGCAGGCGCTGGCCGAACTGCAGGCCAGGCTGCAAACCGGGAACCAGCCTTCCGTGAAATGGGTGGACCCCCACAGTATACACCTGACCCTGAAGTTTCTGGGCAGCATTGCCGCCAATAAGACCGGCGCTATCACCAGCGCCATGGAAGAAGCAGCGCGCGACATCACCCCTTTTTCACTAGAGGTAAAGGGGCTGGGTGTTTTCCCCAACTTCAAGCGGGTACGGGTGGTATGGATTGGAGTGGAGGGGGATATCCCTCAGTTGAGGCAACTGCAAGGGCGTCTTGAGTCCAGCCTGGTGCCGCTCGGCTTCGCCCGCGAAACGCGACCGTTCACTCCCCACCTGACTCTGGCCCGCGTCCGGGAAAAGGCGTCACCGATGGAACAGCAAAACTTCGGGCAGGCCATCGCCAGTACCAGCTTTGAGACCGCCCATCACTTCACCGTGGACCGGATAGACCTGATGCGCAGCCAGCTGACCACGGAGGGAGCTATCTACAGCCAGATAACAACCGTTGGCCTGAAGAAACCCTTGTCAAAAGGCCCGGATTAATTGTATACTTGAAAACAACTTCTGGATGGGAGGAGGACCTCATGGAACAGTTCAGTTTCCCTAAATGTCAAAAGTGTCAGACCGGTGACCTTGTGCCCCTTTCCGATTTCGGCAGTCAGGGGGCATCGATTCAGTATAAAGCCTGGGTTTGCACCAATCCTGAATGTGGCTTTAACCTGAAAATCAGGAATGGTGATGTCTATCTTAACGAGCCAATAATGAGTGGCGCGCTGCACAACAGTCGCGCCCGGTAACCCACCGAATCGCCGCAAAAACGCATGTATCAGGTGATACCGTGCTTCCTCAGTTAAAGAAACTCAGAGGCACAGCACTTGATTTACTCTTTCCCCGCTATTGCATCGGCTGCGGCCAAGAGGGCGCTTTTATCTGCCCTTCCTGCCGCCGGGCGCTGCCACGGATAACACCCCCCATATGCCCCAGGTGTGGCCGTCCCCAGCCCGGTGGTATGCTGTGTCCCGATTGTGCTGGCTGGCTGGCAGCGATTGACGGCATCCGCTCCCCGTTCCGCTTTGAAGGCGCCATGCGCGAGGCGATTCATCAGTTAAAATACCAGAACCTGAGGGCTCTGGCCGTGCCTCTGGCCGAGATGCTGCAGGAGTACCTCAATAGCAGCCCGCTGGACGTGGATGTCCTGGTGCCGGTACCCCTGCACCGGAAACGATTGAGAGAGCGCGGCTATAACCAGGCCGGGCTGCTGGCCAAGGAGCTGGGCAGGTTAATAAATATGCCGGTAATTGATGATGTTCTGGTGCGCCGACGGCATACACTACCGCAGGCGCGGACTGCGACCGTGGCCGAACGCAAACTTAATATGGCTGAGTCTTTCGCCTGCCGTGACCACAGGCTCCGGGAAAGACACGTGCTGCTGCTTGACGATGTGGCTACCTCCGGAGCCACCCTGGACGCCTGCGCTGTGGTGCTGAAAGCCAGCGGTGCCGCTTCGGTATGGGGGCTGACCATGGCGCGAGAGATTTAACTTTCTGGAGTAAGAGGAGAAGATGGAACTGCAGATTACGGGACAGAATATGGAAATAGCCGCAGACTTGCGCCGCTATATTGAGCGCAAAATCGGGAAACTAACACGCCATTTCCCCAATATCATTGAGTCCATTGTGGAAATCGCTCAGGAAAAGACCCGCTCGCCCCAGCAGCAGTTCATAGTGCGGGCCAGCGTGGTCGGCAACGGCATCAGCCTGCACAGCGAGGAGCGTGGCCAGGACCTGTTTCAGGCAATCGATAAAACCGCGACCGTGCTGGACCGCCAACTGGAGCGGCGGAAAGGAAAGCTTTACGACAAAGGAAAGGGGAGCTCCCTGGCGCGAGGTGAATTCAAAGAAGAGCCGCCCAGACACGGACCGGAAGTAGTGAAGGTAAAACGGTTCATCATGAAGCCCATGTCCGTTCCTGAGGCCGCCGAACAGATGTTGGCGCTGGGACACAGCTTTTTCTTCTTCCTCAATACGGACACGGATAAATTTAGCGTGCTGTACCAGCGCAAAGACGGCAACTACGGCCTGATTGAGCCGGAAATGTAATAAATTTTTAAAACCGGCGGCAATTGTGGGATAATAAAGTAAAGTATGGCTATTAAAAGAAGGAACCTGTACCTGTATCTCACTCTCCTCTGTTTTTTCGGCATAATCGCCATCTTCATTGCCGATGGCTATATGGGCGTTTATGATACCGTCTATATTACTGCCGAGGAGCGTGAGCAAAAGATAGAGGCGGACGTCTGGCAGCGCAATGACCCGTACTGGTCCGTAGGGATAACGCAGGGGGATAAAGCTTTCCTTCGCTATGAAATTGATAACCGGCGGTTTTCCAGCTATGAGGCAGATATTGAGGTGACAATCTGGCAGATGCAGGAGAAGGTCAGCGATGTGCTTTCCCGGCACATCGCCATCGGGGCTTTCAAAAAGGACCAGATAGAATGGACGCTTGATACCACGGCGCTGATACCTCCAGATGCCCAACCCGAGCAGCGCTTTGACTACACGCTGACCATCAAACACGGCGAAATTGAGCGGAATATCATCCTGTACATTAATCCGCCGCCTTATCCGATAAAGGCGGTGCCGGCACCACCGAGGTAACCGGAGGAATATAAGTTGAATATAAGACTGGAATACGTTTTATTCGGCTTCGGCATTCTCTTCTGCCTGGCCGGCGTGGGCTATCTGGCCGCCGAGTATGTCAAACATCTGTCAGAAGCCGGGAAACTGGCCTCGCTGCTGCTCACTGTGGCCATGTTCGCCTTTCTGAGCAAATACTTTGAGGACATAGGGTGGTGAACTGAATGCTGACCACTGTCGCCGCGCTGGCCTCGCTGGCGCTCATCGGCTGGCTGATTTACCGCGGGGTAAAGCAGAAGCCAATCCGGGCACATACCGTGGTACGCGGGATTGCCTACCTCACCGGCCTGTACACCTATGCCTTCTTCCTAACCATGGATTTCCCGCTGCTCATCAAGGTGGTGGTCAGCATTTTACTCGGGGCAATACTGATTGTGCTCGGGGCCACCCTCCAGCGCCGCCGGCCGGCGGATAACAGCTAGCGTTTCTTATCCCTTATCAGCCTGGCCTGATAAATGCGCTGCCTGGCCTCGGCAGTCCCCCGCAGCCTCAGGTTTAAGAAGTCCATCTCGTATTCTTCAATAAGCCCCTCATCGGCGAAGCTGTAGTAACGGTCATTGCCGATGATGATATGGTCGACGACCTTCATCTGCATGATTTTGCCGACGTAAACCAGCTCCCTGGTCAGTTCCCTGTCGCTGCTGCTGGGGGCGGGCTTGCCGGAGGGGTGATTGTGCACGAATATCAGGGCAGCCGCTTTTGCCTTCAACGCCCCCTCCACGATTTCACGCGGCGATATGGCACTGCCGTCCACCGTCCCTTCAAAGACATCGGCCACTTCAATAATCTGGTTCTGACTGCTGAGATAAATGACCTTGAACAGTTCCTTTTTGAGGTCGCGCATGGCGTGATACAGGTAATCAAATATCTCGCGGGAAGACTTAAAAAAAGGCTGGTCCATGATTTTCCCCTTGAGGAACTCCTGAGCTATCTCCCGGGCCAGCCTGATGCCGAAGGCACTGTGTGGACCGACGCCTTCAATCTCCTGCAGCTCCTCCGTGGAGGCCGATAGCACCCCCCGCAGTGTTTTGAAGCGCTTCAGCGCTTCTTTCGCCTGTGGTTTGCAGTCCCGGCGCGGCGCCCCCAGCGTCAGCAGCAGCTCCACGATTTCATAGTCGTGGAACCCGGACAGCCCGGACTTCAGGAACTTTTCTCTGAGCCGTCTGCGGTGGCCTTTATGAATCTCTTCGGGAGGCATCGGTGCTAACCTCACTTCTTCTCCAGTTTAAGACTCTCTTCCCCCACCACCGCCGCCAGACGCTCGTGCAGTTCGGGGCAGTAGTCAGCATAGATATCAAAAAAGCGCATCCGAGTTATTTTATTGCCGTTGCTTACCTTTAAGTTCACCTCGTCATGTCCGGGGTAACTCCTTAATATCTCTTTTATCCGATGCAGGTTGGCTCTATCTCCCTCGGCATCACTGGTCTGATTGATGCTGATGACCAGACGGCGCTTTGCCACTGGTGTCCCGCGAGGCACAGCTTCCGTCTTCAAAGGTGCCACAGCGGCCGGCATCTGGGCCGGCTCTGCCTCCTTCGCCTCCGCCATCTTTTCCGCCGATGGCTGGTAAAGACGGGCATCTTCACAGCTCAACTGCACCCTGTCCTCTCTCATCCTCACCTTGCCGGTCACTTCAAGGATGTTCCCCTCCTGCCACAGCTCACCTTTTTCCGCAAAAACCTTGGGCCAGACCATGATTTCAACCTGCCCGCTCAGGTCCTCAAGCACCGCGCTGGCAAAAGGTTTCCCCTCCCGGGTAAAGAGCTGACGCACCGACCCCACCATGCCCACAATGTCCACCGCCTGCCCGACCAGCTCGGTGTCAACCTGCCCGACCAGGGTGGCTTCGGCGCTCAGTTCACCGGCCACAGCGCTGAATGGGTGCTGGGAGAGGTAGACGCCGGTCAATTCCTTCTCCCAGGCGAGCTTTTCTTTCATGGGGACATCTTCCGCCGCCTCCAGCTCAAGGTCCGGCATCGGCACCGGCATTGCCTCCCCCCACAGGTCGAACATGGTCACCTGTCCTGACTGGCGCAGTTGCTGCTCCCGCTGTGCCAGAGAGATAATGCGGTTCACATTGCTCAGCAACGATGCCCGGCTGCCCAGAGAGTCAAAGGCACCGGCTTTAATCAGGCTCTCTATGACACGCCGGTTTACGCCGCGCAGGTCACAGCGGCGGCACAGGTCCTCAATGGACTTGAACTCCCCGTTTTTTGCCTTTTCCGCCACCATCGGCTCAACCGCCCCCGGCCCCACATTCTTTATCGCCGCCAGGCCAAAGCGTATGGCCGATGCCTCGCCTTCCTTCTCAATGGCAAAATTAACCTGGCTGCGGTTTATATCCGGCGGCAGCACGCTGATGCCCAGACGGCGGCACTCGGCAACGGCGCTGGCCACTTTCTCCGGCTGGTCGGCGTGGATGGTAAGGAAGGCCGTCATGTACTCTGCCGGGTAGTTTGCTTTGAGATAAGCCGTCTGATAGGCAATAAGGGCATAGCTCACGCTGTGCGCCTTGTTGAAGGCGTAGCCGGCAAACGGCTCTATAAGATTGAAGACCTGAGTGGCGAGGTCGGCCGAGAACCCTTTTTTCCTGGCGCCTTCAATAAAACTCCGCCTCTCTTTCTTCATCACCTCGGCGATTTTCTTGCCCATCGCCTTGCGGAAAATGTCTGCCTGTCCCAGACTATAGCCGGCAAATTCCCTGACGATGAACAGCACCTGGTCCTGATAGACAATCACGCCGTAGGTTTCTTCCAGGATTTTTTCCAGGGCGGGGTGGGGATAGCGGATGGGCTCCAGCCCGTGCTTGGCTTTGATGAAGGTGGGGATGTGCTCCATCGGTCCGGGCCGGTAGAGCGCCACCATGGCGGCGATGTCGCTGAACGTGGTCGGTTTCAGGTCTTTGATATAGCGGCGCATGCCCGCCCCTTCCAGCTGAAAGACGCCGGTGGTCTCCCCGGCAGACAGCAGGGCAAAGGTCCGGGCATCATCCATCGGGATATGGTGCAGGTCGATTTCAATGCCGTGGTTGCGGGCAATGATTTCCCTGGCTTTACCCAGAATGGTGAGGTTGGCCAGGCCGAGAAAGTCCATCTTGAGCAGGCCTATCTCAGCAATATCGTCCATGGAGAACTGGGTCATGACTGATTCCTGGCCGTTGACCTTGCTGCCCCACTGCAGCGGGACGTATCTGGTAAGCGGCTCACGGGAGATGACCACGCCGGCAGCATGGGTGCTGGCATGGCGGGCGACCCCCTCCACCTTCCGCGCGGAATCGACCAGGTTACGTATTATCTGGTCAGCCTGATATATGCTCCTGAGCTCGTTGTTCTCATTCAAAGCCCTGGCCAGCGTCATGGTCGGTGAGTACGGCACCAGACGGGCCACGCGGTCAACATCGCCATAGGTCATGCCCAGCGCCCGGCCCACATCCCGTATGGCGGCTCTGGCGCCGAGGGTGCCGAAGGTGATTATCTGGGCAACGTGGTCCTGGCCATACTTGTGGGAAACGTAGGCGATAACCTCGTCACGGCGGTCGTCCTGAAAATCAAGGTCAATATCCGGCATCTCCTTGCGCTCCAGGTTCAGGAACCTCTCAAAGACCAGCTTATGTTCAATAGGGTCGACGGCAGTGATGCCCAGGCAGTGCAGGACAATGCTGGCCGCAGCGCTGCCTCTAACGCCGAAGAGAATATCGCGCTCCTTAACAAATGAAATGATGTCCCAGACAACGAGGAAATAGTTGGCAAACTGGGTCTTGGCAATGACCTCAAGCTCGTAAGCGAGGCGCTGTTTTATCTCTTCAGTGGGCTGGGGATAGTATTTAGTTAAATTTTCATGGCACAGGTCAGCCAGATACTGGTCAGCCATTTTGCCCGTCGGCAACTCAATCTCGGGCAGGTGAAGTCGCCCGAACTCCAGAGTGAGGTCGCACATTCTGGCAATCCGCTCCGCATTGTCCAGGGCCTGCGGGATATCCTTAAAAACCTCGGCCATCTCCTCCGGACTCCTGAGGTAAAGCGTATCCGAGGCCATTTTCATCCGCTTCTCATCGTTAACGGTGGAGTTAGTGCCGATGCAGAGCAGCAGGTCATGGGCCTGAGCATCTTCACGCCTGACGTAGTGGATGTCATTGGTGGCGACCAGCGGGATATTGAGCTCATCGCTCATGGCGATGAGGGCCTGATTGACCTTCTCCAGCTCGGCGATGGGCTGGCGCTGTATCTCAAGGTAAAAATCGCCGAACACCTGCCGGTACCACTGCGCCGCCTGCTTGGCGTCCTGAAGCCTGCCCTCCAGAATCAATCGTGGTATCTCCCCTACCAGGCAGCTGCTGAGGGCAATGAGCCCTTCGTGGTGCTGTTCCAGAAGTCCCCGGTCCACCCGCGGCCGGTAGTAAAAGCCCTCCAGGTGCGCCTTGGTGACGAGCTGGATGAGGTTCTGGTAGCCGGTGTGATTTCTGGCGAGGAGGATGAGATGATAGTGGTTCCGGTCTGGAGCGTCGCGGCCGAAGCGACTTCCCGGCGCCAGGTATATCTCACAGCCGATGATGGGCTTTATCCCCACCTCCCTGGCGGTGCGGTAGAACTCAATGACGCCATACATGGCACCGTGGTCGGTTATGGCCAGGCTGTCCATACCCAGCTCTTTGGCCCGCGCCAGCAGCTGCGGAATGCGGCACATGCCATCAAGCAGGCTGTATTCGGTATGGACATGAAGATGAGTAAACATAGCCCCCTGCTGAAAAAATCTACATAATTATAACACAGGGTTTCGCTGCCACAGTATCATTGTCCAGCTTAAAAATTGTAAAATCTGATTACCAAAATGAAAATTTTAATGTTGGTCGCCAGGTGGCTTTTCATCCTCTGCGTGCCTTTGCTTTTGCTTTCGGCGAGCATTGGCGGGGCGGCCAACAGCCTCGCCCTTTACCATTATGGCTTTGACAAATACGGGGTGAGCCAGACGACGGGCCTGCCTGATACCGAGTTAGATAAAGCCGCCCGAGGGTTGATAGGCTACTTTAATTCTGGCGATGAATACATCAACCTGACCGTGACCAAAGACGGCCAGACATTTGCCCTGTTTAATGAGCGGGAAGTCGTTCACCTGAAAGACGTGAAAGGGCTGTTCCGGCTGGACTACTGGATATTCCTGGGCACGCTTATATATTCATTCGCCTTCGTTGGTTTTGTTATATGGCGGAAGGAGTGGCGCCAACTGGCGTGGGGACTGTTATGGGGCAGCGGATTGACTTTAGGCCTGGTGCTGGTGCTCGGGATAGGCGCCGTATTAAACTTTGACCAGTTCTTTCTCCAGTTCCACCTGCTCAGTTTTACCAATGAGCTCTGGCAGCTTGACCCGAGCCGGGACTATTTAATCATGCTTTTCCCGGGCGGCTTCTGGTACGATGCCACGCTTTTCATCGCCACCGCCACGGCGGTGGGGGCAATATTGATAGGTGGGGTGGGACTGGTTCTTAGCAGGAAATAGGGTAGACCTTAATTAAGGTTGCTTAAAATAAGCGCAATGAAAAGCGTTATAGCAATAATTGTGACAACCGCGTAATCCTGAGGTATGTGTCCTCTACTTGTCACTGACCGATGTCCACGCTCATCCCAGATATCTAATAACAAATTATAGGGATTTCTTCTCCTACGTTCACATTCCTGCCTAAAT
>VGOH01000010.1 GCA_016875955.1 Chloroflexota bacterium | reverse complement strand
GCGGTAATTTTACGCCTAATTTCTCCGAAATTGCCCTCAGGTTGCGTACCGTTCCCTCAGGCAAAGGAATCCCGTTCTTGGAACGTTCGGCAAAAGCCCTCTCCTCCGGCTCACCGGGCACAAAAACCTCGCGGAAACCCTCCGCCTTGGGCAGGGCTTTTATACCGTCGATAAGGTTATCAATATGCTCTTTATAGCTCTCCAGGTCGGTAAAGGTGCTGATGTCTATCGCCGCCACCACACTATTCTGAATATGCTTGGGTAAATAAGCCAAGCGTTCACCTACAGCCTGTCGCTTTTTGCCTTCGCCGGGCTGCCCGATTTCACGACCGAATAGCACCGGCTCCAGCACCGGATTTCCCGCCATAACGCTGGAAAGACATTCAAACATCATCGCCAGGCCCGAGCCCTTGGGACCACCGAAAGGCAGCAGAGCACCTACGTTCCTGGGGTCAGTGGTCGGCTTGCCTTCTTTATCCAGCGCCCAGCCTTCCGGTATGGGCATATTCTTATCCACGGCCAGCCAGAGCTTGCCCCCGGCGACCACGCTGGTAGCCATGTCCAGATTGAGCGGCCGGTGGCGCTTGGCCGGCACCGAGATGGCTATTGGGCTGTTGTGCACACCGGGGGCTCTGGCGCCGAAAGGCGCCATATTCGGTGGATTACAGACAAAGACAATCCCCGCCATCCCCTTCTCCGCCATCATCTGAGAATAATAGCCCAGGGCACCCTGATGGGTCAGGTTGCGTATCAGCGCCCAGCCGATGCCCATTTTCCGGGCCTTGGCCATCACCATATCCACCACCCTGATGGTGACCACCGGGCCGAGGGCGCGGTCAGCATCCAGCAGTATGGTTGCCGGCGTCTCTTTGATGAGCTTTATATCGGGCCTGGGGTTCATCACCCCCTTTTCAATGTTGTCCAGATACCAGGGGATACGCAGCACGCCGTGGGAATCAACGGCACGCAGATTGGCCCATATCAGCGCTCCCGCCTCGGCTTCCGCATCCTCCGGCGGCATACCGGCCCTGGTGAATACCTCCTTGGCAAACGCCTTCAATGGCCGCCACGCCACTATCTTGACGTCAATGTCTGCCATACCACCAGTACCTCCTTTAATAAAATGGGGGAAGTCGCTTTTGATTTTATGGCGCAGGCTTTTCAGAAGTCAAGCCAACTTGCCCTAGACCGAGTTTACCGCTAAAATAGTGATGCCCGATATGCCCCTGTAGCTCAGTGGATAGAGCAGCGGTTTCCTAAACCGCGTGTCGTGAGTTCGACTCTCACCAGGGGTACCATTAATTTGAATATTGAAAATTGGTAATATTAATCCAAGGAGGTGCCTGAATGCCCAAATACTGGTTTGACCACGTTCATTTGCTCAGCCCGGACCCCGTAGCCACGGCCGACTTCTACGCAAAGACTTTTAAGGCTAAAAAAGACATCGCCAAGCTTGCTGACGGGCGCGCCCTTGTTTCCGCCATTTTTGATGGGGTGTCAATCAAGGTAACTCCACCAAGAGACAAGCCACTGGGGCCAAATATCCTGCCCGACGGCTGCGGTCTGGAGCACTTTGGCCTCAGGACCGACAACATAGAAAAAGCGGTGGCGGAACTGAAGGCAAAAGGACTAAAGTGTGTGCGGGAAATAACCGCCATTAACCCCACCACCAAAATAGCGTTCTTCCTCAGCCCTGAAGATATATTGATTGAGCTGCTGGAAGTCCGCAGCTAACTTCTGGTCAGGATAGCCACAGGTAAAGGGCGGGTAGCTCTAGCGCCCTCTCCGCTCGCGGCGGTAGGCCCTCTTCTGGCTGGCAGCATCACCCCGGTAATCCGGAGCGGTGATATTGAAAGGAGTGCTGAATCTGCCGTCAAGCAAGCGTGAGCTAACGGAACTCTCCAGATTTTTTGCTATCTCGTCAAACGAATACCGTGTAGTTATCACCGTTGGTAGCCGACTATTATAGCGGTAGTTTATAACTTGATACAGTTTCTCTTTGACCCAGGGAGTTGTCGGCTGTTCACCAAAGTCATCTAAAACAAGCAGAGGGGCTGTCTTTACCTTTTCAAACAACTGGTCATAGGACACCTTGCTCTCCGGGCTGAATGTAGAGCGCAGGTGGTCAAGAAAATCAGAGACAACAACAAACAGTGCCGGCTTGCCAGCCTGATAACGATAGTTCACAATGGCCGCTGCCAGATGGGTCTTACCACATCCAGATTCGCCCATAAACACTATCCAGTCTTCGGGTGATTTGGCGAATTCAAAAGCAACACGATAAGCTTCCTCCAGGTTTTCCTGCTGCTCCAGTGGCAGGTTCGCCCGTCTCCGGTCAAAATTTGCAAAGGTCATGCTTTTCAGGAGCTCAAATTCCGGCCCCCAGGCATAGTCCAGAGACAGCGGCTGCTTCTCCTCAATCACACAGACCTTGGTCATCTCAGGGTCGGCCAGACGCGTCTGCAGCCTTTCGTCAATCTGCTCCAGAGGCACGATGGGCACGATGACCGTGGGCAGCTTGCTGTTGTAGCGATAGGTCAGCAACTGGTCGAGCTTCTCCCGGGCCCATGGCGTGCTGGTCTGAACGCCAAAATCGTCCAGAATCAGCAGCGGGGCGTTCTTTACCTGGTCAAAGAACTCATCATAAGGTACCTCGCTGCCCGGGCTGAAGGCGGCCCTCAGGTGGTCGAGAAGGTCAGGGGCCGTTATGTAGAAAGCGGGGAAACCGCCTCTTATGCGCTCATTGGCGATGGCCGCCGCCAGGTGTGTCTTGCCACTGCCGCTGGGGCCCATGAAAACCAGCCACCCTTTCGGCTCAGCGGCAAAGCTTTTGGCTGCCTCATATACCCGCTGGAACTGCTCCTGGCTCTTCGGGTTGCCGCTTCTGCCCCGCGGCTCCAGGTTCTCAAAGGTAAACCGGGCCAGTGTTCCCAGGTTACTGTACCGCTTCAGGCGGGCCAGGCGCCCCTCATCAAGCCCCTTTTTCATACACCGGCAGGGCACGACCTGGCTGAAATCCGGCTTACCGGAAGGCAGGCGCGGATGCACCACCCCGGCACCCTTGCAGATGGGACAGTTGGCGCTCGGCGAAGGGGCCTCTTCAGCGTCGGACCATGTGTCCGTATTTTCCCTTGATGTATTTATCCGGGTCTGTCTTAGAAACTCGCTGATATGCTCCATCAGTCTTCCCTTCGGATGACCAGCGTTCCAGAATGCGCATGATATACCGTATATTACGCTTGTTGAGTGCCACCGCTTCTTTGACGGCGTCTCTGAGCCAGCTCTCCGGGTACAGCTTCTCCGCCTCTTTCAGCTCGTCGGCGATTATCGGCGTCAGCATGCCGATATTCTGCTCGTATAAGGTGAATATGTCCGGCGGCTCTTCAAGCTCAGGGCGGGGTTTGGTAACGGCCCTGAGTCCGCTCAATTTAATCTCGCCGCTCTCGATTCTGGCGGCGACCTTCCGGTCCGACTCGGTATTGAGCAGGTAGATGTCTTCGGCCGACCCGTCGCTGTCCAGAACGATATGGATGAAAATCCCCCGCTGGCTGGCCATCTGCAACGCCCGGCGCAGCGCTTCTTCAGGTTTCCCATCACCTTCTTTCAGGCTCTTCATCAAGCCATCATTCCCCAGCAATTCATGATAGCTGACAAAGCGCGGGTGGCCCTTTTTCCGGTAGAGCGCCGCCAGCACATGCAGGCTTGTCTTCAACTCACAGATGTCCTCAATCTCGGGCAACAGGTTACTGAAGAAATAATTGGGGATGGAGGTGAATTCCATTCTGGCGGGAAAACCGCTTAACTGACTCATAGCAATGTCGGCTCTTCGCTACTCACCGGGTATTCATAATTATAGAACTTGGCCAGGGTGTGTTGAAAACGCAGCTTTATCTGCCCGGTGGGGCCATTTCTGTTTTTGGCCACGATAATATCGGCTTCCTCCCGCGGATAATCGCGGTCGGGATGTTGCAACTGCCACTCCTCCTCAGTGTGATAATATTCATCGCGGTAAATGAATATCACCACATCAGCGTCCTGCTCAATGCTGCCGCTTTCCCTGAGGTCGGGCAGCTGCGGAATGTGCGATGCACGCCATTCCACCGCCCGGCTGAGCTGCGATACGGCTATTACCGGCACATTCAGCTCACGGGCCAGCGCTTTGAGAGAGCGCGAGATGTAACTGATTTCCTGAACGCGGTTCTCATTCCGTGCCTCACCCTCCATCAGCTGCAGGTAATCCACGATAATCAGGTCCAGCCCCCCTCGCTCAAAGTGGAGCCGCCGGGCCTTGCTGCGCATTTCCACCACCCGCAGCTGCGGAGAGTCATCAATAAATATGGCCGACTCGGAAAGGACGCCGGTGGCCTCCATGATGCGCCTCTCCTCGTCC
Organism: Chloroflexota bacterium; assembly: GCA_016875955.1. Lineage (GTDB taxonomy): Bacteria > Chloroflexota > Dehalococcoidia > Dehalococcoidales > RBG-16-60-22 > E44-bin89. The sequence continues at coordinate 10,041 of VGOH01000010.1, read as the reverse complement.
TCGGTATGCAGGCCGAACCTGACCCGTCTTGAGTTCACCCCGGACTCGCTGGCCAGAAGACGCAGGACAATTGAGTCCCGGGCCATCTCCAAACTGAACAGCGCCACACAGGCTTTCTGCTCCACGGCTACATTACGGGCAATGCTGAGGCCCAGGCTTGACTTTCCCATGCTGGGTCGGCCGGCAATGATTATCAGGTCGGAACGCTGAAAACCGCCCAGGAACTCATCGAGGCCAACGAAGTTGGAAAGCACGTAGGGCATCTGCTCGCGGGCGCCGCCTTCTTCCTCAGGGGGCGCCGCTTCAAAATATTTGTCCAGTACCTGGCGGATATGGACGAAGTCACGCTCACCGTGCCCGTGGCGCAGCCGGAACAGGATGTCCTCCGCCCGGCTGAGGCTGGCGTCAACATCCGGGCCAGCTTCATAGCCGACACGGGCAATCTGGTCGGCAGCACCGATAAGCCCACGCATAACGGATAGCCGGTAGACGCTCCTGGCGTAGGCCTCAATGTCCAGCGGCGTCGGGCATACGGAAATCAGGTGGCTCAGGAAAGCCGCGCCACCCACCGACTCCAGTCTGTCCCGCCGGGCCAGCTCCTGCGCCACCGTAATCTGGTTTATCGCCTCGTTACGCTCATAGAGCGCCATGCAGGCCTCAAACAGCCACTGGTTGCGCTCATGGTAGAAGTCCGTCTTGCTCAGATAGGTGGCGATTTTATATATCGCCGTGCCATCAATAAGCAGCGAACCGATGATGGCTTCCTCAGCATCAAGGTCATGCGGAGGCAATCTGTCGCTAACCACCCTTTTCTGTCTCCTCGGCGGCCGGTGCTTCTTTCGTCGCCTTCTTCGCCTTCGGCGCTTTCCGGGCCTTTTTCTCTTTCTTGGGCTTGCTTTCCGCCTTTTCTTTGTCCTCCACCACCTCTTCCTCCCCAACGATGTTGAGCTTTATCCTGGGCATGATGTCCTTGGTCAACCTGATGGGTATGTCATAGCTGCCTATCTCCTGGATAGGTTTTTCCAGCTCAATTTTTCTCTTATCAACTTCCAGTCCAGCGCTTTTGCTCAGCTCATCGGCAATGTCGGCGTTGGTGATTGACCCGTATAGCCTTTCCTTGGCGCCGGCCTTGGCCCTGACGACTATCTCCAGACCTTCCAGCTTCCCGGCCAGCTCCCGCATTTCCGCCTCAATTTCCGCCTCAAGCCGGGCTTTCCTTCTCTCCTGGGCCTCCACTATCTGCGTTGCCCGGGCATCCGCCAGGACGGCCAGCTTCCGGGGAATAAGGTAGTTGCGCCCATAGCCATCGGCCACTTTCTTGACCTCGCCAGCCATAGCCACACCAGGCACATCTTCAATAAAAACAACCCTCATCAGTTATCTCCTTGCTTAAATTATACTTCACCCGGAAATTGCCCACCAAGAAGAGGGACAATTTTTTATTTGCCGGCGAGGTACCGCTCAGCATATACCGCCGCCACCGCGCCGTCACCCACCGCCGCCGCCACCTGACGTATTGAGCTCGACCTTATGTCGCCAGCGGCGAGAATGCCCGGCACATTGGTCTCCATCTTCTCATTGGTGATTATGGTGCCGTTGTCCTCCAAGGCGACCATGTTTTTCAGGTATCCCGTATTGGGCCTGAAACCAACAGCAACAAACACGCCGGAAATATCCAGGGAGGACTTTTTCCCGGTCTTAACATTTTTCAGCCTGAGTCTCTTTACCTTGTCCTGCCCCTCAATGGCCTCGACCACTGTCTCCCAGAGAAATTCAATTTTCTTATCGGCGAAGGCCCTTTCCTGGAGTATCTTGGTGGCGCGCAATTCGCCGCGGCGGTGAATCACGTAGACCCTGGAGGCGAACTTGGTGAGCTCAAGCGCCTCGTTCATGGCGGCGTTGCCGCCCCCCACCACCGCCACCGGCACATCCCGATAGAAATAGCCATCGCACACGGCGCAATAGGCCACGCCCCGACCGGTAAATTCCTCCTCGCCGGGAACCCCCAGCTTGACACGGTCAGAGCCGCCGGCGACGATGACTGCCCTGGCGGTGATATCCCCTTCGCTTGTCTTCAATATTTTCTGCTCGCCCTTCAGCCCGATGCCGTTGACCTCAGCAGTTAACATCTCCAGGCCGAACTTCACTGCCTGCCGCTGCATGGCATCGGCCAGCTCCAGGCCATTGACACCATCAGGAAAGCCGGGATAGTTCTCCACCACGCCGGCATTTATAATCCAGCCTCCCGCCGCCCCTTTCTCAACGAGCAGGCTCTTCAGCCTGGCCCTGGCCGCGTAGATACCGGCGGTGAGCCCGGCCGGGCCACCCCCGATGATGACCACTTCATACTCGCGCTTCGCCGACAATCTATCCCCCCGAATAACTCTGTCCTGTTTACTGGTTAAAGAACGGCATCAATGGTTTTTTTCAGCTCCGCTTTGGGTCGGAAACCAACGATATTTGAAACCGGCGCGCCCTTTTTGAATATGAGCAGCGTCGGTATGCTCATGATGCTGTACTGGCTGGCCGTCTTCGGGTTCTCGTCCACATTAAGTTTGGCCATGGTTATTTTGCCAGCGTATTCACCAGCCAGTTCTTCAACAACCGGCGCCACCATGCGGCAGGGACCGCACCAGGCGGCCCAGAAATCGACCAGCACCGGCGTCTTGGACTGCAGTACTATCTGGTCAAAGTCGCTGTCACTTACTGCCACTGGCTTGCTCATGTATCTCCTCCTTGATTACCTGCGCGATATTTTCTTCCGCCATATGTTTGGCAATGCCGATGGCGTTTTTAATGGTCTTGGCCTGGCTGCGGCCATGGGCGATGATGACATTTCCGTTCACGCCCAGCAGGCACGCCCCGCCATATTCGCGGTAGTCTATCCGGTTGACCCAGGAGCCAAGGCCAAGGTCGCGGAGCAGGTCGCGCCCTCTGAAGTGATAGGCGCTGGAAATGACCTGCCCGAGCTGCCGTGTTGACACCAGGAACGTGTCGCTCATGCCCTCAATCGTCTTGAGCACAACATTGCCGGTGAAGCCATCGGTAACCACCACATCGGCCACCACTCTCAGGATATCGTGGCCTTCAACATTGCCGATGAAATTCAGATACCCGGCCTTTTTCAGCAGCGGATAAGTTTCCTGAACCAGCTGGTTTCCCTTGGTCTCTTCCGCGCCGTTGCTGAGAAGGCCAACCCGCGGCTCCTTGATGCCGAGCACATGCTTGGTGAAGATGACACCCATCTCGGCAAATTGAACCAGGTGGCTGGGACGGCACTCAACATTGGCCCCAGCATCAATCAGCAGGACCGGCGTTGATGGCGTGATGTCCATGATACAGGCGATAGCCGGGCGTTCAATGCCCTTTATCTTGCCGAGCCCAAACAGGGCGGCACCCAGCACTGCCCCGGTATTGCCCGCTGAAACAAACCCGGCGGCTTTACCTTCTTTCACCAGATTGACACCAACCACAATTGATGAATCTGTCTTACTGCGGATGGCTTTTATCGGCGCCTCGCCGGATTGAATGACCTGGCTGGCCTGGACAATGCTGACGCCCTGTTTTTTCAGATGGCGCCCTGCCAGCACATGGAGCATCTTTTTCTTCCCCACCAGCGCCACTTCCAGGCCGCCTTCACCAGCGGCTTTGACGGCCCCTTTCACGATTTCATGGGGCGCATAGTCCCCGCCCGCGGCATCAATAGCAATAATCATCTGTATCCTCTGGGAGACAAGCTCTTATCCCGAATTTTTACCATTTTGAAACTCTTTTTTAACCTCGCCCAGCGCCGCTGGCGCCGCCAACAGGTCGACCACAGTCATCGCCAAGGCCTTGGCGGCATCCGTCAGGCCGCGCATTCCGACCTCAGAGGCCGCCCTTTCGGCAAACTGAGGGGAGTGAGTGACGGCTCTGGCCGTGTCTATGGCGATTAACGGATGAATGCTGGGAACCACCTGGCTGACATTGCCGATATCGCTGCTGCCAAAGCTTATTCTGGGGTCGACCAGGTGGACACGTCTGCCCAGCGACTGCAGGTTTTTCCGGAACAGACGGGCCAGTGTGAAATTATTGCGCAGCGGGGCATAGCGAGTTTCCCCCCACCGGTACTTCAATTTGGCTCCGGTGGCAGTGGCGGCACCGATAAAACAGCCCAGCACCCTGACTTTAAGCTCTTCCAGGTAGCTATCTTCCGCCGCCCGAACGATGAAACGGCCCGCGGTGTGCGCGGGCACGATGTTGGGCGCTTCACCGCCGTCGGTGATAATGCCGTGGATGCGGGCGCCGTCCCTGATGTGCTGCCTCAGGGAATTTATGCCGGCATAAGACAGGAGCATGGCTTCCAGCGCATTGATGCCCGCTTCAGGTCTGGCGGCGGCATGCGCCGGCTTGCCGAAGAATTCAACCTCCAGCGTCTGGAGCGCCAGGAATTTGGTGGTAGCCGTGTTCAGCCCCGCCGGGTGCACCATCATGACCGCATCCACACCCTTAAAAGCGCCCCTTTTCACCATATAAACCTTGCCGCCGCCACTTTCCTCACCCGGTGTGCCCAGTACCTGCACCGTGCCGCCAAGCTCATCCACCACCGCCCTAGCTGCCATCCCGGCACCAACGGCGCTGGTGGCAATAATATTGTGCCCGCAGGCATGACCGAGCTTGGGCAGCGCGTCATACTCCGCCAGCAGGGCAATGACCGGTTTCCCTTTCCCATAGGCTGCCCGGAAGGCGGTCTTCAGTCCGCTGATACCTTTTTCTGCGGCGAAACCCTTCGTCTGCAGGTAGTCAGTGAGCCAGGCAACCGCTTTCTCTTCCTGGAAAGCAATTTCGGGATTACGGTGTATCCTGAGGCTCAGCTCTTTGAGCTCGTCACCGTGCCTGTCCACCTCATTGATGACCCTAGACTTCAGCTCACTGGCATCCAATACCGGCACTCCATCGCGGTTAAAAATCGGAACAATTACAATCTCTATTATAGACCAATATCATAGACCAATACCAGATAGTATCTCTAAGGTTTTATTTGCTTTTGGCTGGCAGTTGACGCCTCACCCCTGCCCCCTCACCTGCCAGAATCACTGGTAAACGACTACGGGCCTTAATGGCTGGAGAGGGGAGTTTAAAAGAGAGGGGGCGGAGCTCGCTCTCCAATTCTTCCCCCCTCTCAAACATGATTAAAATTAAGTGCAAAAGACAAGCCTGTTTGAGAGGGGGGTTAAGGGGGTGAGCAAAAGAACAACTAAATGCAAATAGTACCGCAGTAAACTGGATTTGACAAATGAGTTTAACTGGCCGATATTCTTATTATCAGTGTTCCGGAAAAGGAGGTCGATGCTAAGTGGCCAATAGAAAACAAATCAGCTGGGAAATATTGCCAGACGAACACAAAGACAAATTGATGATGAAGCACCTTTATTACGTGCCGGGAGTTGTGGTAAGCAACGTAACCAAGCAAATCTTTGTTTCGGGGCAGGACGGTCTCAGAAGAGATGCAAAGGGACGGGTATTAAACGAAGGCGACCTTGAGGACCAGACCAGGGTGTCTCTGGAGAAAATTAAGTCCATATTAGCTGTTGAAGGGGCGACGTTGCATGACGTTGTCCAGGTTACTGTTTTTCTGCGCAATGCCAGCGAGCGCGAGAAACATGCCGAGATTCGGGCTAAATACTTCAAGGAGAGGCAACCGGCCAGTACTCTGGTTGGCACGGACTTTATCTTTAAGGAGATGCTTGTGGAAATCAATGCCATAGCGGTTCTTTAGTACCAACACCTCATGTCCGCTGGCTGGTTTATCGTGGCGTATTACGCTTATTAGATATTCTGGCCGATTTTTCAAGCGGTACTGCAATTGTCGGTACGGAGAAGATTGATGTTATTTAAATGTGTTATTATCAAAAGGTATCCGGCGCTCTTGAGATTAATCCCTTGCCCTGAGGTGAGCATAAGGTATGAATAACATTATCATCGCTCCTGCCTGCGCCTGGGCACTGGCCCAACTCATTAAGGTGCTCAGCGGCCTGATAAGAAAAAGGCAGTTTGACCTGCGCCGCGCCGTCGCCAGTGGTGGCATGCCCAGCGCACACTCGGCCACGGTGAGCGCGCTGGCCACCTCAATAGCCATGGTCGAAGGCATCGGCAGCGTCGCCTTTGGGATTTCGGTTATCCTCGCTGCCATCGTGATGTATGACGCTGCTGGCGTGCGGCAGTCTGTGGGCAGGCAATCCATCATCCTCAATCGTATCATTACTGAGCTAAAGTACCGGCGACCCATTGCCGAACTGGAGCATGACCTGCGGGTGTTCATCGGACATACTCCTTTTCAGGTGATTGTTGGGTCGGTCATGGGAATCATCGTGGCATGGCTCTGGTTTACATTCCTTGCCGTGTAGGCGGGGCCTGACCACTATCACCGTAGCGGCAATAAGGAAGCAGACATATGAGTACCGCTGTCAGACGGGGTGTTTTTCACATCTGTTGCGGCATGGCGCTGGCGCTCTCCGGGATATTCCTGCCCCGCAACATCGTGGTGATAACGCTCGGCGTCATGGCCCTGGTGTGGCTGGCCTTTGAGCTGGCCAGATTTGCCGTTCCGACGGTAAACAGGTGGTTTTTCAGGGTGTTCCGGTTTTATGTTCGTGAAACGGAAGCCACCAGTGCCACGGGCGCCCTGTATATGATAATGGCCTCATTTCTGGCGTATCTGGCCTTTGAAACACACATTGCCATGCTGGCGATAGCTTTCCTGGCCGTTGGTGATGCCACCGGGGCCATCGTCGGCCACACCGTGGGCCGGACCAGGTCCCTCAAGAAGACGCTGGAGGGGGATATGGCCTGTTTTCTCAGCTGCATCGCCATGGGCTTCATATTCTACTTCTTCGGCCTGGTCAGTGATATGACAGTCATTATCGTCGGCTCCATAAGTGCCACCGTGATTGAGGCTGTCCCCCTGCCGGTCAATGATAATTTCATGATGCCGCTGTTTTCCGGGTTTGTGATGTCAATTGTTTGACCCACCATCAAAGGTATTGACATCATCTCAATTAGGGCTATAATAAAAGTTCACAGGGTAAATAAACTGCTGGTAAGAATCTGAAATCATGAGCTTTTTAAAAGTAATTTTCGTGGCCTGGCTGACGTTTGCCCTCTGCCTTTTCGCCCGGCCCGGGCTGCCAGCAATAGCTCAGGAGCCGCGGGAGATATATGTCTTACCCTCTGAAGGAACCGTAGGCGATGCCATTAGAGTTGCCGGCGAGGGATTTAATAAAAGCACGGCCGATTCCGATAAATTTGCCGCGGTATTCTTTTCCAGCCAAAAAGCGACCACTGATGACGACATAAATGAGGAGGTTACCAGGTACAAGCTCGTCGCCGAGGGAGTCTGGTTAAATGAAAGAGGCGAGTTTGACATCCCATTTGAGGTGCCAGAGGCATTAAATGACGGCGCCGCTAAAGAAAAAGTGCATGATGGCCTCTATTATATCTACGTTTGTCATTATCTTGGCAATGTTCTGGCACCGAAAATCAGGGCAGTCGCCGAATTCAATGTCATTCTGGGCGTTGTTGCCATTGACCCGGATAAAGGCATGGTGGGCGATTCTGTAAAAATTGTCGGCACGGAATTTTTTCCCGATGAAGATATCGCTATCAATTATGACGGCATCGATTTGATTGTTGACCGTGGCGAGACCGAGACTGATAGTTCCGGCGAATTCACCGCTTACGTTACTATTCCCAAGAGCACCACCGGCCAACACAAAATTAGCGTTATTCAGGGCGAGAACGAGGTGATTGCCGAGTTCACCGTGAGGCCTGACGTAACCGTCAATCCAACATCTGGTGTACCGGATACGCTGGTCACGGTTCTGGGCACCGGCTTTGATAGAAGGGAAAACATCAGCGTAGATTTCGCTAATGCAGAAGTGGCCAGCATACAGACCGATAGCGTGGGTGATTTTGTGGCTGTATTCAATATACCGGCACTGGATGCGGGGCTGTATGAGGTAGCCATAGATGACGGTGAAGAAGTACAAATAACCAAATTTACCATAGTTAGCTCTCCAGCACCCCCGTCTCCGGCACCGCCTCAGGCGCCGGCGGTCATTGAAATCAGCCGGCTGGCGGGCCATGTCGGTGCGGAAGTGGTCGTCAGCGGCACCGGATTTGTGGCTGGCGGGACGGCGACCATTACATACGATGGCGCGTCATTAGTGTCGGCCGCCATTGATGCGGAGGGGGCATTCCTGCTCTCCTTCCATGTCCCCATCAGCAGGCACGGTGACCATGTCATGATAATAAGCGATGGCCTCAATACCAAAGAAATGACGTTCACCGTTGAATCGGAGGCTCCGGCAGTGCCGAACCTGTTGCTGGGCGCGCTGATTGTGGTCAAGGAAGGAAACGAGATACTTCTTGACTGGGAAGACGTGGTTGACCAGAGTATGCCGATGACTTATAACCTGCAGTTGGCCCAGGATGCCGATTTCTCGGCCAGGAGCGTATTTCTGGAGAAGACAGCGTTGTCCGATTCAGAGTATCAGATTGATTCCAGTACCAGCCAATTGCTGCGCCCGAGAAGGCCATATTACTGGAGGGTGCGCGCCGTGGACGGTGCCTCAAACGCGGGAGAATGGACGGAGGCGACGGAAATAAAAATAGCTCCTGTAGCCACCATGCCCGACTGGCTCACGTATACATTGGCTGTGCTCGGGGCTTTATTTATATTCTTTATCTGGTATATGATACATAGGGCGGAAAAAAGAACGGGATAAATAAAAGGAGGTAAAGCAAAAATGCCTATCGTTACTATCAGACAGCTTGAGGGTAGAACCGTGGAACAGAAGAGACAGGTGGCCAAGGAGATTACCAATACCATCGTAAAAGTTTACAAGATTGATGCCGACAGGGTGACCGTGAATTTTTTTGATATGCCGAATTACAATATTGCCAAAGCGGGCAAGCTGTTTCTTGACCTGGGCCTTTAGTGGCAAATAAAATAGCGGTCATGTCAGCTTTCCTTATTTTAAAGGTTTTTTTGCAAACCCTTGTGGTTTAGCATATAATATCCTGTGGGTTTAGTGCTAGGTTGTCAAATACACTGGTAGATGTCACAAAATCGAATAGGTATTGGATGGCCGAAACTCGAACCAAATATTTAAGAGAGGAGGTCGTCCAATGAGCTTTCAGGACAAGCAGCTCCAGTGCTCTGACTGTGGACAGCAGTTCACATTTACGGCCGGGGAGCAGGAGTTCTATTCATCTCGCGGTTTACAGAATGAACCAAAGCGCTGTCCCGAGTGCCGCCGGGCCAGGAAGGCCGAGCGTTCCGACCCCAGCGGTTACAGGTCACCACGTCAGATGTTCTCTGTGATATGTGATGAATGCGGTAAAGAGACACAGGTACCTTTTGAGCCGCGTGGGGACAAACCGGTATACTGCAGCGAATGCTATCGTAAAGTCAGAATGGGTAAGTAAGCTGAGTTCGGCTTTCAGTTAGCTTTCAGATACCTGCCATAGCCAGGAGCTGGCCTACTTTGGCTCGAATTCGTCCTTGGCCAGTGATACGAGTATGGTTGAGGCTACACCCAGCGGAAACATGCCCAGTATGGCGGTGACGGAGCCAGCCAGTGCCCATCCCCATTTCTTTCTTTGCAGGGCAAATATGCCACCAATGATGGGCAGTACCGCTTGAATAACGGTGATAACCAGGATAAGTGCCAGTATGGTATTTATCAGGGGGGCCAGAAAAGGGGCCTCAGCAGGCGGTAGCAGTCGCATAATATAGGTGCCACCACTGATAACCAGTATGGCGATGATTAGCCCAATAACGCCCAGGGCATTAAACGCTCCGGTGACGATGTTTAATATGCCTGCGGTGGTTGGCTTCCACGTTTTCATTTTTATCCTCCTCACCCGGGAGTCCTGAAATTGTAACGCATAGCGTGCTAAACTGCAATATGCTGCCATTTATCATAATTCCGGGATAGAAACAACCTGGAAACCAGCAGAAGTTATGATAGAATCTGATATTGAATAAATCGGGGAGGG
>VGOH01000009.1 GCA_016875955.1 Chloroflexota bacterium | reverse complement strand
GCACCAGTTGACCTGGGCCGGGTCTTTTTACGTGAACTCAGATTCCGCGGGGTCAGGCTGTATGAGCCGCAAGATTTTGAAACGGCAATCCCGATGGTCGCCTCCCGGGCGGTCCCGTTCGACCGCCTGATATCCGATGTCCGGCCACTGGAAAGGATACAGGAGACTTTTGCGGAGATTGAACGCGGCGCCAACTTTATGAAGGCACTGCTGAAATGCGGCGATTAACCAAGGGGGTAAAAGCAAAGTGTCGCTAAAAAATGCCACCAAAGCGAAGCTTAAGGCGGATAAAACCGCCATCGGCATCCGCCTGGACTTCACTTCATCGGCCATCGTGGAAAGCCTGACCGGCCTCGGCCTTGATTTCGTCTACTTTGACCTTGAGCACGGGCCCTCCAGCGTGGAGTCATGCCAGGATATGTTCCGGGCGGCGGAGATTGCCGGCCTGACGCCACTGGTACGCGTGTCAAGCTATGACATCGGTTATGTAGACCGCCTCCTGGATTCCGGCGCCATGGGCATCATCTTCCCCCACTGCAATACCAAAAAGGACGCCGAAGCCGCCGTCAGAGCGGTTAAATACCCGCCGCAGGGTGAACGCGGCGCTGGCGGCCGCCCTCTGACCCTGAGCGGAATGTCCATCACCGACTATGTCCGCGCCGCCAACCAGGAGACCATGGTCATCACCATGATTGAGGAGCTGGAAGCGCTGGACAATCTGCCCGAGATTCTCACCGTAGAGGGGCTTGACGTGCTCTGGGTTGGCCGGGTCGACCTTTCGGTTTCTGCCGGCATCCCCGGCAAACTGGACGACCCTAAAGTCCAGAACGCAGTGAAACGTATCATCAAGGAGGGGCGTGCTGCCGGCAAGGCGGTGGGTGTGGGCGCAATCAACGCCAGCCGACCAGACCAGGTCAAAGAGTTCATCAACCAGGGTGCCCGGTTTTTCTCCCTGGACACGACCGCCGTATTGCGGAGCGCCACGCGCAACATACTGCAAAGTATCAATGCTTGAGCATATGGCTGAAGGAGACCTGATGAATAACGGCCTGATGAGTCTGATTGGCAATACGCCGATATTAAAACTGAAGAAAGTGAACGATACCAGGTCCACTATTCTGGCCAAGCTGGAGGCATTGAATCCGAGCGGCAGCATCAAGGACGTCATGGCCTTCTACATGACCGATATCGCCGAAAAGAAGGGGCTGCTGAAACCGGGTGGCAAGATAATTGAGGAGACCAGCGGCAATACGGGCATTTCCTTCGCCATGATTGCTGCCTTCAGAGGGTACCACTTTATCGCCGTGATGCCGGAGCACATGAGCCAGGAGAGAAAACAGCTGATACAGTCCTTCGGCGCTGAAATTGTGCTCACTCCCGAAGCGGAGGGATTTCCGGGGGCACAGAAGAAGCTGGAAGAGCTGGCCGAAGAGAACAAAGACGCCTGGCTGCCCAGACAGTTTGAGAACCGGGACAACACTGATGCCCACCGTGAAATTACCGGGAGAAGGATTCTGCAGGCAGTAGGCAAAAATATTGATTTCTTCGTGGCCGGCATCGGCACCGGTGGCAGCCTGATGGGCGTGGCCGAGGCATTGAAGCAGGCCAATCCCAGAGTGAAAATCATCGCCGTGGAGCCGGCGGAATCAGCAGTGTTGAGCGGCGGCGAGCCGCACAACCACATCATCCAGGGCATAGGCCCGGGGTTCATCCCGGAACTTATCAACTTCAACCTCATAGACGAGATAATTCAGGTGAGCGGGAAAGATGCGTCAGCAATGGCCAGAAAACTCATCCGCGAGGAGGGCCTGATGGTCGGTATCTCCTCCGGCGCCAACGTCCTGGCCTCGCTGGCTATTGCCCGCAAATCAGGACCGGGCAAGACCATTGCCACCCTGCTCCCCGATAGAGGGGAAAGATACCTGAGCATGAACGTCCTCTAGCTGGGTTACCGGCGGTGAAAAGAGAGCCAACGCTGGACAGACTGGAGCGGGAATGGCAGGCGCTACTTCAGACCTGGGAAGGACTGCCCGAGAAAGCTCTTCTTCAGCCGGGCGCCGTCGGCCACTGGTCAGTCCGTGATGTCATGGCTCATATTGCTACCTGGAATGAAGAAGCCTGCAAAGCCCTGCCTATCATACTGGCGGGCAAGCCCCTCCCCCGCTACCTGGGCATTGATGCCTTCAACGCCCGAGAGCAGGAACGCAAGCGACACCTTTCTCTGGAACAGGTACGGGAAGAGCTATTCGCCACCCACGATAAGCTGATTAACCTTCTGAAGACTGTCCCGGAAAGCGCTTTTGTTATTCCCCGCTTTAGGAAGCGACTCCGCCTTGATACTATCGGTCACTACCGGGAACACGCTGCCCAGCTCGCCGCCTGGAGATTGGCGCAGGGATATTAATCCCTCCCGGGAACTGGCTCAGGTTCAGCCGGAGAAGCTCACGATTGCTTCCGCAGCTTTTCCACTTTTCTCGGTGCCGCAATCCAGATTAATAAACAGGAAAGAGCAAAAGCCACCATCGCCATAATAAAGGCGCTGATATAACTGCCGGTAATATCGTGGAGGAAGCCACTGAGCCACGGACCGACTACCCCGCCGACGCCGAACCCGCACAGCAGCAATCCGGACAGGAAGCCAAAATGCCGCCCGTAGAAGATATCCGCCAGCGCGGCATAGATGGCCGGAGAGGTCAGCCCGGCGCCATAGCCAAAGCATATCGCGTACAGGTAGAGAAGCCAGGGCTGTGATGCATCATGGACTGAAATCAAAGCCGTCATCGCACCCAGGGTCAGAACGACGGCGATGGTCACTGTTTTCTCCCTCCCTATCCAGTCCGACAGGCTTGAAGACAGCTGGCCAGCAGCACTGAATACGCCAAAGAGGGCAAAGACCGATGCGGCGAAGGTGCTGCTGTAGCCAACATCCTCGGCAAATTTGACCTGATGGCCCAGCACCATATAGGCGCCAACGCCCCAGTAGAATGATTGCGCCGCTATCAGAAACCATAGTTGATATGTCCGCAGTGCTTGCCGCAAAGTCCAGCCCTGGGGCGCTGATTTCTGTCCCACTGTGGCACTGGCGTCCAGCCTGACGGCCACCCTTTCATCCTCAGCCCCATACGGCTGGAGCCCTTTATCTTCAGGACGGTACTTGAAGAGGAGAAGATAAATAGGTAGCATCACAGCGAACAGGATGCCGGCGATAACAAAGTACGTGTAACGCCAGCCCACCTGGGAGATAATGAACTCAACAAACATGCCATAGGTGAAGCTGAGGCCACCACCTGTCTGGGCCAGGCCCATGACCATGCCCCGCCTCTTGGCAAACCAGTTGACCAGCATCGGCCCGAGTATCGGCGTACCGCAGCAGGCTGAGCCCGCGGGCATTAAAACGCCAAACAAAAGGTAAAAATGCCACAGTTCCCGGGCAAAAGCACAGCCAGCCGTGGCCAGCCCCAGAACGGCAATTCCAATCAGGACAAGCCGATAAGGCTTCCATCGGTCGCACAGGCTGCCGGCAATCGGTGCCGTCAGGCCATAAACGAGCAGGTTCAGGGAAAGCATTAATGCCGTGCTGCCCCGGCTCCAGCCAAACTCCTCAAGAATCGGCGGGAAAAACACGGCAAAAGAATGGCGCATGCCGTATATCAGTATCATGCCAACGGTGGCAATGCCGACGATAACCCAGCCATAAAAAAAGAGTGGTTTTTTATCCACTCCACTCTTATCTGCAGATACCATTATCTTGAACAACCTGCGAGCGCTATTTTATAGCAATTCAAACCCTTATTATCTCAGCTTTTATCTCTTTCTCTACCGTGACGATGCCGAATGAATCACGGGCTCGCCCTGGATTGAACATGAGCGTTCCCCGTATGTATTCATTACATGACAGGTGTGAGTGGCCAAATATAATCATATCCACCTCGCCGAAAAGCGGCCGCACCCTTTCCGCTATACCCCAGGGCCCGCCAGAGCCATGAACCAGCCCTATCTGCTTGCCTTCAACATCAATGGTCCGTTTGTCGGGAAGCATCCGCCGCAACTCGCCCGAGTCCATGTTACCGTGAACCGCTCTGACCTCCACAATGTCCCGGAGGCCATCCAGCACCGCCCTGTCTGTAAAATCGCCGGCATGGATGATGAGGTCAACGCCCTTCAGCGCATTCATAACCGACCAAGGGATGTCCTCAATGGTCTGGGCATGGGTGTCAGCAATAACACCTATCTTCAATCCGACAGCTCCTTTTTCAGGCTGGCCACTATTTTCTGCCCCAGGCTGCGGACTTCGGTGACTAATTTAGCATCTTTGGCGGCTTCCCCGGCCCGGCCGGCATACCCACTCACCACCAGACGCTGGCTTTTACCTATGCTAAAAACGCTGTCAATGAACTGGTGCAAGGTATGGAGCGTGTCCTCAATACCCTCTGCCTCAGCGACAATGATAATGCCCACCACCCTGGCTTTGGCCTGCCGGCTCTTGTTGTACGGGAAGAAATTGCGGTCCATGAAGGCTTTCATCTGGGCGCTCACATTGTAGTAGTAGACCGGGCTGGCCAGAATAACCCCATCAGCTTCATATAATTTGTCCAGAATCCAGCCGGCATCGTCCTTCTGGGCACAGGAGGCGAAAGAAGCGCAATCATCATGGCCCAGGCAGGGATTTACTTTATACTGAGCGAGGACTATCTTTTCCGTCTCCGCCCCGAGCTTTGCGGCCTCATCTAAAGCCTGGTCGACCAGAAAATTGGTATTCCCTTTCGGCCTGGGGCTGCCCGCAATAGCCAGTATTTTCAACTTAACCTCCTGATAACTCCCGCCGGAACGCTGATATGCCGGTGATGTCCTGCCCCAGAATCAGGGTATGGACGTCATCAGTCCCCTCATAAGTATAGACCGACTCAATATTGGCCATGTGTCTCATGGGAGAATAGTCCAGAGAGATGCCGTTGGCGCCCAGGGTCTCGCGCGCCAGCCGGGCGCAGAGGCGCGCCGTGGCCACGTTATTCTTCTTGGCCAGGGAAATGTGGGCGTGGCTGGCCTTGCCCTCGTCCATCAGCCGGCCCAGGCGGTAAGAGAGCAACTGTGCCTTGGTAATCTCAATCAGCATGGTGACCAGTTTCAGCTGCACCAGCTGATAGGCGGCAATCGGGGCGCCAAACTGCTCCCGCTCCTTGGCATAATTGAGCGCCGTCTCATAACAGTCCATGGCTGCCCCGATGGCGCCCCAGGAGATGCCATACCGCGCCTGGTTAAGGCAACTGAAGGGCGCGCGCAGACCTTTCCCCTCCGGCAGCATGCTTTCCGCGGGCACCTTGCAGTCGGCAAAGCCGAGCTCGCCAACGTCACTGGCCCGCATGGAGCCTTTGCGTGCCTGAAAGGTCTGGGTGAATCCCCCGGTGCCGCGTTCAACAATGAAGCCTCTTATACCTTCATCAGTCTGCGCCCAGACCACGGCAAAATCAGCCACTGACGCCTCGCTTATCCACTGCTTCGTGCCGTTAATCACCCAGCCGCCGGCCGTCTTTTTAGCCACCGTTTCCATTGAGGCGACATCCGAACCGCGATTCGGCTCGGTCAGGCCAAAACAGCCCACCTTTTCCCCCCGGGCAACTAAAGGCAGCCATTTTTTCTTCTGTGCCTCGGAGCCGTAACGCCATATGGGGTACATTACCAGCCCCGACTCGACAGCAATGAACGTCCTCAGGGCGCTGTCCACCCTCTCCACTTCCTGGCATATCAGCCCGAAGGTGACATAGTTCGCCCCGGCGCACCCGTATTCCTCGGGGATAAAAGCGCCAATCATGCCCAGCTGCCCCATCTTGGGCGCGATTTTCTCCAGGTCAAGAGGCTTCTCTTCATGAAAGGCGCCTGCCACCAGTGGCTCTACTTCATTCTCCAGAAATTCCCGGGCCATCGTCCGGGTCATCTTCTCCTCTTCGGAGAGCAAATCATCAATCTGATAATAGTCAACGCCCTGAAATTTCATTTCCGTTCACCTCTTCCTGCCGACCGCTTGCCCCACTTCTGTTCGAATTTTTTCTTGACCCCGGTATTTATCAGCCACTGCGGCCACTCTCCGCGGACCATGCGCTCTATTTCCTCAAAGGGACGCCGTTTCATCCTGGCCATTGACTCCTCAGAATAGTAAGCGGTATGCGGGGTGATGATGACGTTGTCCAGCCTGAGCATGGGGTGGTCCAATGGCATAACTTCTCCCTGTACCACATCCAGCGCGGCGCCGGCAATCTCTTTCTGGGTGATGGCATCGTGCAATGCTTTCTCGTCAATGAACTCGCCACGGGCGCAGTTGATGACGTATGCGGTCGGCTTCATCTTCCGGAACTGTTCGGCGCCGAGCATGTGCCTGGTCTCCGGGGTGGAGGCAGCGTGCACCGATATGAAATCAGAGTTCTCAACAAGGTAATCCAGCGCCACCGCTTCCGCGCCGCACTCCTGAAAAACGCTGGCGGGGATGTAAGGGTCATAGGCAAGCACCCGCATGTCAAATCCCTTCGCCTTGGGGACCAGCCTCCGACCTATCCTCCCCAGGCCGATGATGCCCAGCGTCTTTCCCTTGACCGGGAGCATGGGCGGCAGAATATTAAATCTTATCTCCCGCTTCTCATATGACTCCCATTTGCCCTCCCGCACCGCCCGGTCCAGACGCACCAGCTTGCGGGCGCAGGCGAGGATGAGCGCCATGGCATGCTCGGCGACTTCCTCGCTGCAATAGGCATCAGGGTAAGAAACGCAGATACCGTGCTCGGTGGCAGCCTCCAGGTCTATGGTTTCATAGCCGGTGCCGATGTTGTATATCAGCTGGCAACGCTCCAGCTGCCCGATTACCTCTCTGGTAAACGGTTTATCAAAGGTGATGATAAAATCAGCTTCCCTGGCCGCGTTTACGATGTCCTTCTTCGTCTGGCACGGCTTTTTAATAAATTCCGCCCCGATTTTCCGGTAATCTGCCTCATCATGCGGGATGAGCGGGTGGGGCACCACCATGACCACCTTTACCGTCATTTCTCCTCCAGCTATTTTTCCAGCTCCATCTTGATGGCCTCTTTGGGACAAAAAGCCTCGCAGATGCCGCAGCCTTTGCAGAAATCAAGGTCAATCTGAATCTGACCTTCTTTCTCGTTCAACGTTAAGGCCAGATCAGGGCAGAGAAGCCGGCACATGCGGCAATGGTTGCACTTTTTATGGTCCACCACAGGTTTATGCATCCTGCCTTCTACCGGCATGCCAGTCTATCACCTTTCTTCATATTAAGCGTTAAGCGGACTTCCCGCTGCCCAGTCTGAAACCTGCTTCCACAGCCTTTAAATCCAGCGCCCGGAGCCTTTCTGCCACCGTCTCGGCGACTGCTGAGCGCAGCGCTTTTTTGGTTACCAGGCCGGTAAGCTCAACTGCCGCCCCCAGCATGACCATATTGGCCACAATTTCGCTCTTAAGCTCCTCAATGGCTGTCCTAGTCGCCGGAATTGGCACCTGCTTCAGGCCATCAATCTTGCTCGGGGAGACAAATTGCTCATCGTAAATGACGATGCCCCCCTTGCTTTTCACTTCCCCGATGTACTTGTTATAGGCCGTCTGATACATGGCAATCAGAACATCAGCCTCAATGACGTAAGGGAAGCTTATCGGCTGGCCAGAGATGACCACCTCAGACCGGCAGGCGCCGCCCCTTGAAGCGGCACCATAGGAATTGGTGCCGCCCACCCATTTGCCGTCGTTGAAGGCAGCCCGCCCCAGAATGGTGCCGGCCAGGACAATCCCCTGCCCGCCGTAACCACAGATAAGCGCCTGTTTAATCTGACCCACTTACAGTTCTCCGGTGATTATTTTGCCCTTCAATTCTTCCGCGGACAATGCTGCCGCCTTTTCCTCGGAAATACACCGGGACATCAGGTCCTTGAGCATGTCCGCCGGCTTGCCCAGCTTGTTGCGGCGACCGAACTGCACCGGACAGGGAGTTATCGCCTCAATAAAGGAGAATCCCTTCGTCTGCAGGGCTTTCTTGATGCCCCGTATCATGGCCATGGGCTGGGTGACGGCGTAACGCGCCACGTAGACAGCGCCGGCCGCCTTCACCAGCCGGCAGAGGTCAAAAGGACGGAAAGGGTTCCCCTGATGGGTGGTCATGGTTAGTGCCCCTTCGGGCGTGGTGGCGCAGACCTGGCCGCCGGTCATGCCATAGTTCTGGTTATTGGCGCAGATGACGGTCATATCCATGTTCCGGCGCGCGCCGTGAATGAGGTGGTTGCCACCGATATCGGCAAGGTCGCCATCACCGCTTATCACCATCACCTTCAGCTTGGGATTGACCATCTTAGCGCCGGTGGCGAAGGCGATGGTCCGGCCGTGCAGCGTGTGCAGCGTATCGGCATAGAAATACGGGCTCGGTATCCAGGCGGCACAGCCTATGCCCGAGACGAACAGCATCTCGTCCATATTCAACTTGAGCTCATCAATGGCGCGCAAAATGAGCCCCTGCAAAATCGCCTCGCCGCAGCCAGGGCAGTAGGTGGTGACCCCGATGCCGGGACGCAGGTATTTTTCCAGTTCCCTGACCACTACACCAGCCTCCTCAATTGCTCCATAATCGTATGCGGGTGTATGATTTCACCATTTACCTGACCATAAGGTATCACATCACAGCGGGCATATTTTTTCACCTCGCCGGCCACCTGCCCCATGTTCATCTCCGGGACCACGATTTTGCTCACTTTAGAACCGATATCCTGAATTAATTCAGAAGCAAAGGGCCAGAGCGTCTTCAGGCGCAGCACACCGATTTTCTTACCCTCTTCACGCAGCTGCTCCACGGCAAACAGAGCGCTCCTGGCGGTGAAGCCATAACATATCACCGCCACCTCAGCATCGTCCAGATAGTAATTATCATATTGAATTATTTCCTGACTGTGGTTCAGGATTTTCTTATGCAGCCTGTTAATCAGTCCCTGATGAATCTCCGGGTGGGTTATTTTCCTCACTCCCCATTCATCATGAGTGGAACCGGTAATCAGTAACTTTTCGCCGTCGCCGAAGGCGGGCATCGGCGGCACGCCGTCCTCCTCCTTCGTGCCGAACGGCGGCGCCCC
Organism: Chloroflexota bacterium; assembly: GCA_016875955.1. Lineage (GTDB taxonomy): Bacteria > Chloroflexota > Dehalococcoidia > Dehalococcoidales > RBG-16-60-22 > E44-bin89. The sequence goes on along the minus strand of VGOH01000009.1, from coordinate 6,281 downwards.
CGGCTTTTTCTCCCGATTGAATAGCTCTACCTCCGCACCGACCTCCATGCGTTCGTGCAGGTGGGCCGTCGCCTCCTCGGCCATGACGAAAACCGGTACCCGAAAGCGCTCGGCAAGATTGAAGGCATTGATAGTCTGGTCGTACAGTTCCTGCACTGACCAGGGCGATAAGGCGATAATCATGTAATCACCGTGTGAGCCCCATTTGGCCTGCATGATGTCACCGCTGCCGACACGGGTCGCCTGCCCGGTGCTGGGGCCAGACCGCTGTGCATCAACGAGGACGAGCGGCGTCTCGGTGAATACGGCATAGCCAATTGCTTCCTGCATGAGACTGAAGCCGGGTCCGGAGGTAATGGTCATCGCCTTGGCCCCCGCCCATGATGCCCCGATGCAGGAACAGATAGAGGCAATCTCGTCCTCCATCTGCATGAAGGCCGCCCTCATCTCGCCAAACCGGATGGAAAGCCTCTCCAGCGTTTCCGTGGCCGGAGTTATCGGATAGCCAGCACAGTAGCCGCACCGCGCCGCCATGGCGCCCTCGGCCACCGCCTCATCGCCGGAGAAATAATAGCTTCCGGGAGGAAGCACGCTGCTTAACTTCTGCCTACCCAAATAGCCGGCCTCGTTACCTGTTGAAACTACGTACCAGCCAACATTTTACACCAGAACGCCATGGTTTGGCTAACCTTTTAAGACAGCGTCAACATCTTCCTGGCTGCTGACTTCCCAGACATCCCCGTCTCTGACAATATATTTCCAGGTCAATTTATCGCCAGTGGCCAGGTCGGCCGGTGTCGTTGACAGGAGCGCTTCTTCGCTGTCATCCTGACTGATTTCAGGATTAAAGATGACATCATTTAGCTTTTCGCTATCGGTATCAGAAGTTTCCCCCAGCACTTTTGCCACCCCCCGGTAATACGCCCACTGGACAAAACCGCTGCAGATATAAGCGTTTACGTCCAGCTTTCTGGCTATCTTCGGCATCCGCGCCCTCCGTTTTGAGGGGTCTTTCCGGCGCAGCCAGGGGAAAATGACCGCCAGGACAAGCTGGCGCAGTATTTTGCGGGCGATGTCCACGACGAGCCGGTGGTCATATTTATCATCAATCTCCCCCAGCGCAAAACCCCTCACCCGGCGCTGGAATCTGAGCCCACCGTCATCGCGGTCATTCTGAAACCAGTCCTTTTCCAGTCGCTTGATGCCGACGTCGTACTTCTTCGGCCGCTTGAAATAGTGCCCGATATTATGGATGTCTACCCCAGCACCTCCTGATTCAATGATGAAGGTGCTGTCATAGCCCAGTACTGGATTCCTGATGACGTAGACCATGGCGGCGTGGTTCCAGTAGCTTTTGGTGCCGAAGCGGATGAGCCAGCCCAGCAGGCTGCCCTTGGAGCGCGTGACCAAGATATCGGCGCGTTTCAGCTTCCCTTTCTCCACCAGCTCCTCCATAGCACTGCCTGATATTTTGACCGGGTTTTTCATCTTTCCCCCATCGAATTTTTTCTCTCGCTGCATTCTATCGCTATGACGGTTCAGGTTCAACCCTGATTTGACACATCCTGTTATGTGGGCTAAATTATGGTCTGGCGCTTCATCACAGGAGATGGCAAATGCGCATCGTTTTAATCGGCCAGGCAGCCTTTGCCGAGAAAACGCTGACAGCACTTCTTGACATGGGGGAAGAGGTGGTCGGCGTTTACACCCCGCCTGATATCCCCGGCCGGGAAAATCCGCTCAAAACGCGGGCGCTTGAGCTCGGTGTGCCCGTCTTGCATCCGGAAAAAATGCGCGCTCCCGGTGTTTACGAAGATTATGTTAAATTAAAGCCGGAATTGAATGTGATGGCCTTCGTCACCGATATCGTGCCCGAGTCCATCCTGAGCCATCCCCGACTCGGCACCATACAGTACCACCCATCGCTGCTGCCCAGGCACCGCGGCGGCAGCGCCATAAACTGGGCGGTCATCAACGGTGAGACCAGGACCGGCCTGACCATCTTCTGGCCGGATAAAGGGATTGACACCGGCCCAATATTGCTGCAGAAAGAAGTCGACATCGCGCCCGACGATACTGTGGGTTCACTTTACTTTAATAAGCTCTTCCCGCTGGGCATTGAGGCCGTAAAAGAAAGCATTGAGCTCATCCGGCAGGGCAAGGCGCCCCGCATTCCGCAGAACGAATCTCAGGCCACCTATGAAGGCCTGTGCACACAGGCGGTGATAGACTGGAACCAGCCGGCGGATAAAATCTACAACCTTATCCGCGGCACCAATCCCCAGCCGGGGGCCACCACCAGTTACCGCGGCGCGCCATTCAAGATTTTTGATTCTGAGCGGCGCACCGGCAACGTAAAAGGCGCGCCGGGCGAAGTAATTGAAATCAGCGAATCAGGATTTCTGGTGGCGGCGCCGGGCGGTGCCATACTCATCAAGCGCGTACAGCCCAAAGGTTCGCCCAAGATAACTGCCGCCGATTTCATTGCTCAGTCGGGACTTAAGTCAGGGGATTATTTAGGCGAATAATCTTTGTCAATATCCTAAAACAGGAGTATAATGGCACGGAAATGGTAAAAGGTTACTTGCTGATAAAGCTGGTCCCTGGTCTGGAGTCTGATGCTCTCTCCCATATCCGCTCCATCCCCGGCGTGTCTGAAGTTAACCTGGTTTTCGGACAGTGGGACGCCATCGCCACCGCCGAGGCGAAAAGCCTCTTTGAGCTTTCCCGAATCATTGTCCGTGAAATCCGCGGCATTCAGGGCGTACAGGACACGGTAACACTGGTACAGGGCGAGCTGTAGAAAAAGTCCGGCCAGAATGACACCAGCCCACCATAATTAATATTACGGAGAGGGTGGTTTTAAAATGACCGAACGGGAACGCTTTAAAGCTATCTGTCGCGGGGAGAGATTGGGCGATTTCATGGTGATGGACTGGCTCCACCGCTGCTGGTCGGACACGGTTGACGAGTGGATAAAGCAGGGTGCGCCAGAATCTATCAGAACGCAGGAAGGTATGAACGAGTACTTCGGGTTTGAGCACCTTCACGGCCTGCAGGAGATAATCTCAGAACATAATCGCTCTGATTTAAAGACAATTGCTTCCGCGCAGAGTTTGGGTGCCCACCATGTAACGCCACCGGTAATGCCCGTCTTTGAAATCAAGGTGCTCCGTGAGGACGAGCGCCACCGGGTGGAAACGACCTACGGTGGCTCGGTGGTGGAGGTCTCCAAGGAGCACCCCTGGCGTATGCCCAAATATCTGGAACGACCGGTCAAGGACCGGGCTACCTGGAACGAATATAAGAAACGTCTTAACCCGCATACTCCGGAACGCTGGCCTTCCCCCTGGAAGGAGTATGTGGCGATGCGCAACCGTGAGGATGTCCCCACCATGCTCCTGCTGGAAGGTTTCTTCGGCGTGCTGCGTGAGTGGACCGGGCTGGAACAGCTGCTCTACCTGTTTTATGATGACCCCAATCTCGTTGAGGATATGATGGACCAGGTGCTCTACCTGGATATGGAGATGGCCAGGGGCGCCTTTAAGGGCTTGAAAATCGATACTGTCCGCTTCTGGGAGGACATGGCCTACAAGAGCGGCACGCTCATATCTCCTGAAATGATACGGAAATACATGCTGCCCCGCTATAAGCAAATCACCGATTTCGTGCACAGCCAGGGCATCGATATCATCCATGCTGATAGCGACGGCAACGTGGAAGAACTCATCCCCCTCTGGCTGGAGGTCGGGGTGAACTTTCCCTGGCCGCTGGAGGTGGCCGCAGGGATGGACGGCATTGCCCTCAGGAAGAAGTACGGCAAGGATATCATCCTGGGCGGCAATATCGACAAGCGGGTGTTCCTCAAGGGCAAGGATGCCATCAAGCAAGAGGTCATGTCCAAGGTCCCGTACCTTGTCAAGACCGGCGGTTACTTCCCCTGCCTGGACCATGTAGTGCCGCCGGATGTGCCTCTGGAAGGCTTCCGTTATTACATCAACCTGCTGAGAGAAATCGCCGGCAAGGCTAAATTGCCGGAGTAAACGTTCACAAATAAAAACTGGGGAGAAGCCAGGTAAATATGTCAATTCTAATTACCGGGGGCATGGGCTTTATCGGCGTCGGGCTGGCCCATGAGCTGGTGGCCAAGGGGCAGGATGTTGTCCTCTTTGATATTGTCATCAGGCCGGAGCGCGTGGCTGATATCAAGGACAACGTGAAAATCATCCAAGGCGACCTTAAGGTCTGGCCAGAAGTGATGAACGTGGTCCGGGACAATAAAGTAGAAGATATCTTTCACCTCGGCGCCATGCTCAGCGTCCCCTCAGAAATTAACCCCTGGGGCTCTTTTCAGACCAACGTCGTCGGCACCATGCACATGATGGAGGCAGCCCGGCTCTTCGGCGTCAAGAAACTCATCTTCCCCAGCAGCGTCGCCTCATATGGACTGGACACCGGGGAGGTGGTTACCGATGTCACCCTGCAAAGACCGGTCACCATATACGGTGCCAGCAAGGTGTACGGTGAGCTTCTGGGCAGGTTCTACCGACGCCGGTTTGACCTTGACTTCCGCAGCCTGCGCTACGGCGGGGTTATCGGTCCGGGGGTGAAGACGCCGGGAATCGCCCAGTTCTATCCCTGGATGATTGAAAACGCGGCTCTGGGCAAACCGTTTGAGTGCTTCGTCACCGAGGATACCGCCAACCCGGTAACCTATTTCAAAGATGCCATCCGCGCCACCTTGCAACTGTATGACGCACCCAAGAAGAATATCAAGACGGTCTGCTACAACATCAACGAGTTCTCCCCCTCGCCAACGGCCAGGGAACTGGAACTCACCATCAGGAAATTCATCCCTGACGCCAAAGTCACCTATAAGCCGGACCCGGTGGTCATGGCCTTCCATAAGAACCAGACGATGAAGGTAGTTGACGACCGCCGGGCGCGTGAAGAGTGGGGCTGGCGGCCACTGTTCAGCAAATTAGAAGACATGGTGGCCGATTTCATCAACGAGGTGCGCACCAAGCCCCAGTATTACGGATTAGCCTGAACCAGTTAGCGCAGCCCTTTCTCCGCCTGCTTGACCATCATGTTGACCATCATCTTGGGCAGACCGCCGGTTGACTGCTGGGCCACGTTCAGCCTGTCAAAGGTCGTCCTGACCTCTTTGATTTTGCCGCCGGCAAACTCATAGGCGCACATGGCCAGAAAGGCTACTTTCTTGCCCCCCGCCGTGCCGGATAACTCATGCTCAAAAAAGGCTTTGTTCCCCTGGGCGATGATGCCAAGGCCACATTCCTTGACCTTGATATTCTTAATCTGGTCGTACATCGCTGCCGTGCAACGTCGGAGCTCATCTTTGCCTTTGAAGGTACCATTGGGATTTATCCAGACGCCGTCCTCAGTGAAGTAGGCCAGCGTCTTCCCCACGTCACCATCTTCCATGGTCTTGACAAACTCACGCATGATAGAGGGGATTTTTTCTTCAGGCATTTTGTTTACCTCCTTTGTCTCTCATAAAAATAAAAAGACGCCAGCGGCCGCACTCATACTAGGCAGCACTGGCATTATTATTCATCCCTCAAACCTCAACCAGTGACTATGGTTACTTTTTCGCAGGTGACATTAATTATAGTCCTAACAGGTTTATTGTCAATACCTAGAGACGCTAATTGTTTTAAATATGAATACAACTATTAGTCACCATATTGACAATCAGTTATTTCTATCTATAATTTAAACTACTTCTATGCAGAGGTGAAGATTATGAAGAAGATGGCGCTTATCATCGTGGTTGCGATATTAACTGGTGTTGGGCTTGGTTATTTCATTGGTTTTTTAAACTACACGCCTGTGCTTGAAGACTATTTAGCACAAATAAACAGTCAGAATAACGAGATATCTCAATTGGTACAGATTAACTGCAGTCTTGAACAGGCAGTCAACCAACAGGAACTATTAATTCAGAATCAAGAATCACAAATAAGTGACCTGGAGACAGAAACCACGAGCTTAAAAACTCAAGTAGAAACCTTAGAAGAGCAAAATGCAAGCCTAGAGCATGATTTGGAAGATGCTAGACAAGAAATAGACGACTATCAACAACAATTAAGTGAGAAGTAAAAGGATATTATCAGCTTAGGCCATCGTCTCAATGAGGTGTTGACGCCTACCATATCCCCATGGCGCAGCCGTCTTTGCGCGGGTCAGAGCCGGCAATGAGCGCCCCGTTCTCCGGATGCACCATGATTATCTGCCCCCCACCGTATTGCTGTGAGTAC